>JAFTDU010000048.1 GCA_017454005.1 Desulfovibrionaceae bacterium
AACAAATGAGCGAATATTTTCAAGAACATTGACATGTTCATAATTTTGAAGAATATTTTGCCTTATTACAAAAATGGCGAACCACTTCTAATGGCATAATTATGTCATGTTTGAATATCAATATACGATCAATCAATTTTTATTCTGTGCACTATTTGTCGTCTTATGAATATATGTATCTATATAAATTTTAAATTAATCATGTATATTATGTATTATAATATGTATGTTGTATTATAATACAATAATATGTGTGTAGTTGTAATTAGAAATGGATAATATATGCTATGCAAAAAATGAACAAAAATTTTTTTTGACATCTAAGAGTGTGATTCTCTTGCAATAGTTGCTGCGTTAAGGCTTAAGCTATGTATCTTTTGAACAAGAGCAAGTAATCAAGTAATACATCTTCTTGAAGCCTATTTGTCATCTTAATTGCTTTTTTGAAGATATGTGCAAATCTCAGTAAACTTTTGTCGCAGTAAGTGGAGCTAGTATGGGACACAAAAAAGTTGTGCGGATTGATCCATTAACCTTACCTCTGCCTCAAGGTGGCATTGATAGTCATGCGCATCTTGATGACGAAGCTTTTGCAGAGGATCTTGCCATGGTTATAGACAGAGCAAGACAAGTGGGCTTAAGCGCCATCATCAATATTTTTTTAGACCCCCTGCATTTTCAAGAACATAAAGCTTTGTTTAAAGATGCAAAAGACATCTATTATGTCCTTGGCATTCACCCATGTGATGGGCTTAAGGCTGACACGGCTACCTTTGCAGCCTTAGAAGAAGCCTTTATGACCGATGATCGCCTTAAGGCTGTGGGGGAAATTGGCTTAGATTATCATTGGCCAGATTGTCCGCGCGAGATTCAATTAGAGCTTTTTGCCCGCCAGCTCCAATTGGCGCGAAAGCTTGCAAAGCCTGTGGTCATTCATTGTCGTGAGGCCGAAGAGGATTGTTTAATGACTTTAGAGAGTCAGGGCTTTGGTAATTACCAGGTACTCTGGCACTGTTTTGGGGGAAATTTAAGCTTAGTTAAGCGTTTGCTAAAACATGATTGGTATATTTCTGTGCCAGGACCGATCACCTATCCTGCTAATGCCAGTTTGCGCGAGGCTGTGCGGGCTATTCCAGCTGAGCGCTTACTCTTTGAAACCGATTGTCCCTATTTAGCACCCCATCCCTGGAGAGGCACACGGAATGAGCCCTGCTATACTGTATTTACAGTTAGGGCTTTAGCTGAGGCTCGCGGCGAAGATCCCGCTAGTCTTTGGCTGCAATGCGGGGCAAATGCCAGGCGTTTTTTTGCTCTAGACTAATTTAGGCACAATATTTGTCAGCTCAGTCACAGTGCCTGCAGCTAAGATAGATCCTTGGGCATCTAAGAGGGTCGCTACTTGCCCACAGGCTGTGGGAAAGACAGGTGGGTCAAAGTTAAGGGTGATATGCTCTTGAGTGATTAGGGCGTGACATGGCGCAGGTGTTTGGCGATAGCGCAATTTCACAAAGACTTGGCTTATGCTTGCAATGTCGTCATAAAAAATATTGGGTGCCGCAGTTATGCAGGAAGTCATGCCAAGGAAACTTCTTGGACCCACAATGAGACTATTTGTGTGATAATCTTTGGCTAAAACATAGAGGCCTTCCTTGTAGGGAATACCTAGACCGCGTCTTTGACCTTCGGTGTAGCGCCAAAGTCCTTGATGTGTGCCAATTTCTTTTAAGCGTACGCCCACATCCCAAAGTAAAATGGGCCCTTTGAGGGGGACGCTTAGATTTAATTTTGCCCATTGGGTTTTAAAATAGTTTGCTTGTTCTGCTGGGCTTGGATAAAAGCAAACATCTTGACTTTCATACGGTTCTACTGCGCTTATCCCGGCTGCTGCGACAATTTCTCGGCAGCTTTTTTTTTGTCTATTACTTAGGGGAAAGAGGCAATGTTTGAGTCTTTTTGGATCAGTAAGGCTTAAAAAATAGCTTTGATCTTTCTGTTGATCTAACGCCTTATGCACAAAATATGTCGTCCCATCTGACTTAAGACTTGCGTAATGGCCTGTAGCATAATGTGTGCAGCCAAGATTTAAGGCATAATCTAAGATTAGCCCAAATTTAAGATGCCGATTGCAGAGCATGCAGGGATTTGGTGTTGCCCCACGCTGCAACTCTCTTAAAGTTGGGGTAATGACTAAGTCCCAAAATTCTTGCCTTAGATCAATGACCTTTAAAGGAATATTGATGGCTGCACATGTTTCTGCAAGCTTCTTTTGAGAGCTTTGCACAGGATTTGTAAAAAGAGCATGCAGAGCCAAAACTTCGTGCCCTTGGGCACGCAGGATTAAGAGGGCCGCTAAACTATCTACGCCCCCACTTACAGCCACAGCAATCATGCGACATTCCTTAGCCCAAAGAGATTAGGCGTAAAAGCTCGACCACAAGAATTGTGCGTAGAGCTTTTTTTATTCTATATAGTTTAGAAAAATTATATCTCTTATATAAATTTCTTCAAGATAAGTTTATTTTTTATATATTAAACCTAGAACCTTTGCATAAAAAGATATTTTGGCTTTCACTGCTTGACAAAGGCAATTTTATTTGTATTGTAAATTAATGTTTTACTTCAAGTCTACGCTCGCTCCATGTTGTACTGCAGCATGAGATATATTAAGAAGATTTTTTAGAAAAAATATATATATTGTACACACTAAATATACGCTGCGTTAGTTTGTACAAACAACATAGCCGTTTTTAGGAGTTTATATGGCTGGTTTGATGGGCTCAAATGTCAATTTAAGCATTTTTTTGGCCGACCCGGCAAAGTTTGCTGTTGACAAATTGCGGGAGCATGCTTTTGTGCCAGAACTGGACGCTGATGTTGTCAGGTTTGGTTGGGTAGGCTTAGGGGATATGCTTGATTATACGGCTTTTGAGTTAGCTACACCTTTGGGAGGCTTTGCCGCCTTTTCGTTTCGCTATGATGCCAGGAAACCTTCTGCGGCCGTGCTCAAATTAAAATTGGCCGAAGCTATCGTTGCCGAAGAGGCTAAGAAGGGGGGACATCTAAGTAAAGCCCGCAAAAAGGAATTGCGCGAAGAAATAACCGCCGCCTTAACCAAGAAAGCTGATTTTGTGCCAACCTTGACCGATTGTTTATGGGATTTGGAACATGGGGTCTTGTTTCTAGCAAGCTCGTCAATCAAGGTTCTCGAGAATATCTGTGAGTTCATGCAGACAACCTTTGATGTGACACCAGAGCGCTTAACCCCCAAGACCGATATGGCCCAAGTCTTGATGCAGATTCACCAAAGTACTGATTTGCATGTGGCAGGCTATGCTGTGAACTCCATGGGCTCAGCCAGCCTGGTCACAAATGAGCAAGCCGAGGCCAAAAGCCAAGTTACCGTGCAAAATGATGTGAATGCAGTTGCTGCAGCCCTGCAAGAAGGTTTAGTGCCTAACAAATTACATTTGCAGGCGATCTTAGATGAGGACACCGATGTGCAGCTGGATTTTGTGCTGGGCACAGATCTCAGTGTGAGCAAGTTAAAATTGCCGAAACCAGAAAAAGACGCGAGTCAAGATGCGGTATTATTAGTTAATGCCGATCTTTGTGCGAAAGTAGCCGCATTTGTGCAGGCGTTAAGCCAAGGTCTTGCTTAAGTTTTGACAGCAAAAAAGGCGCATCAGCAATGTATGCGCCTTTTTATTTTGAGAAAAATATTCTGTCTTTAGATGAGCTTATATTGTGCCAAAATAGTCTTTAATTTTGCGACATTGTCACTACTCATCTCACAAAGTGGCAGACGTACGGTGCCATCAATTTGACCCATGAGTTCCAGGGCTTTTTTCACTGGTACTGGATTTGTTTCAATGAACATGGCCTTATGGAGCGCAAAGAGTTCATGATGCAGGCGGACAGCTTCAGCTAAATCATTGCGTTCAAAGGCATTGCACATATCGGCCATGGCTTTGGGGACAATATTGGAGCTTACAGAAATAACACCAGAGCCTCCTATGCACATCAAGGGCAGAGCTGTAAAATCATCACCTGAGAGTACTAAAAAATCTTTGGGACAGGTCTCAATGACTTCGCTGCCTTGAGTTAAACTCCCCGTAGCTTCTTTGACACCCACGATATTGGGAAAATCGCGGGCCAGGCGGCCTAAGACTGGTGGCAGCATATTACAGCCGGTGCGGCCAGGCACATTATAGAGAATCATGGGAATATCAACTTCCCGTGCAATTGCCGCATAGTGTTGATATAAGCCTTCTTGGGTCGGTTTATTATAGTAGGGGGTGATGAGTAAGGCACCATCTGCCCCAGCTTTTTTGGCAAATTTTGTTAATTGAATAGCTTCAGTTGTATTATTGGATCCAGATCCAGCGAGCACAGGCACCCGATGATTGACTTGATCGATACAGATTTCAATAACAGCTTCGTGTTCTTTATGTGACAGGGTTGCTGATTCGCCTGTTGACCCACAAGGTACTAAGCCATGAATACCTTCAGCAATCTGTTTATCAATAAGTTTACGATAAGCTTCTTCATCAATGGAGTTGTTTTTAAATGGAGTTACCAGAGCTGTAATGGCACCATGAAAAAGTTTGCCCATTGGATTCGATCCTCCAATTTAGCTGTTGACTAAATCTTTCAGTTCTTTACCTGCACGAAAGCATGGCAAAATCTTAGGGCTGACGGAGATTTTTTCACCTGTCTTAGGATTTTTTCCTAAATACCCTTTGTATTGTTTTAGCTGAAAACTGCCAAAACCTCGAATTTCAATTCGCCTGCCTTCGAGCATTGCATTGGTTAAAGTTTCTATAAGCACATTTACAACGTCGTAAGCTTCTTCAAGGGGGATATCAGCATCCATAGCAAGCTTGTGAATCAGTTCCGACTTATTCATCAAAGAGGTAGTTGTTAAGTGTGGCGTTGCAAAATTGTGCGCGAAGCTAGCCAATCGACCATGGTCAGACGCAGTTTTTGTAGTTTTTCTGCTAAGCCACTGATATCGCGCGAGGCTTGACAGTTGGGAGCATAGGTTAAGAGGGGTTTTTGGTGACATACAGCTTCGGGTAATTTACTATCACGATGCACATATCCCAAAAAAACAGGCTCAATATGCAGGAAATGACTACAAGCGGTTTTTAAGCGATTAAAAGTACCTTGAGCTTCTTTATTGGATGTAGCTTCATTAACCAAGATCATAAAATCTTTCATGCCGAAGCGATTGTTTAAGACCTTGATTAGGGCGTAGCCATCTGTCAGAGATGTCGGTTCAGGGGTGATAATAACAATTCGCATGGCGGCCATGGCCGCAAAGGTCTGCACATTTTCGGAGATGCCAGCCCCTAAATCCATGAAAATATAGTCATAAGAAGCTAACATGGGCTCGAGTTTATCAATGAGAATATCGCGCAATTCTGGCTTGAGGTCATTGAGTTCTGGCACACCTGAAGCTGCTGGCAAGACATCAAAGCCATTGGGCTCTAAATGGTAGAGCACATCGGTTAAGGCTGCTTTGCCAAGCAAGGTATCTTGTAAATTGGCCTCAGGGGTGATGCCCAAAAGTACATCTAAGTTGGCAAGTCCCATGTCGCAGTCCATGAGTAGTGGCTTAAACCCATGCTGATAGAGACCATAGGCCATGTTCAGAGAAATGTTTGTTTTTCCGACACCACCCTTGCCACTGAGGATGGCAACACTCAAGGTACTGTTCATTAATCTTCAGTGCGGATACCTGACATGCAGGAGGAAGCACTGCCTTTCATTTTTTCCTTAGTTATACTTTTGGAACAGCCACATGGCTGAGCCTGGCCAGATAAGCACGGCACACCTTAAATTAAGTGTCGGCTGCACCGAAAAAGAGGAAGCGTTTTTCATCCGAATGTACAAGTGTGGAACGTTCATCAAGGGCCTCAGGGCCGATTTGATGCAGATGATTGCGGGCAGTTCGGGCCTTTTTTAAGGCTGTGTGCGCTTTATCTACCAAGGCTTGGGCAGCAACTTTTTCCCCTTGGGCGATGCTGACAAGACCTATGAGTAAGGTAGCTTGAGCATCCAGGTGGGCCACAGTCCTAGCATAATCCTTTTGGATTTGTTCGGCTAAATGTCTGGACCTGACCGGACCTGTGCCAGGCAGTAATAACAAAGGATTCCCCTCCGTATCGGGAGCCATGCTGTCACAGGGTTCCAGATTGGCTTGTAAGAGTTGGGCCAAGGCTTGATCCAAGTCTTGGTGTGTGGAGGGACAGGGCGAGGCAATGCAGGTTGCCAGAACACTCAATTCCCCACCCACACGTTGCATCCGCAAGAGTTCACGCTCCACCTGTTCCACGAATTTTTCAGCGCAGATGGCATAGCGTAACTCATCCTCCAACAGGGAATTTGCCTGAATTTGTGCATCGTCAGCCATATGGGTCACGGGCAGAGAGGAGACAGGAATCGCTCCCCAATTACTCGCAGGATAGGCTTGGCAAAATTCTTCCCAGCGCTTCGGCGACATATTATGGAGGACGCGGGCAATGAGCAAATCTTCACCATGCCCTTTACCTTGCTGTTCTAGGGCAGCAAGTTCAGCTGCCAGCGCTTTGAAATTAATGGTTTTATTCATAATTTTAGTTAGCGTAAACCCGCAGAAGAAGAAGGCTGCACAGGCGTTGCGTCCTTTTTGTATTAGGGGTAGTTGAAACACTATCTAAAGATATTTCGATTAAACAGGTCACAAAGATCTAAGTATTTTGCTCAATTTCGTGGCAATATAATAGATAGTCGTGTTGTAAATGATCTAAACCACCATCGAGAATAGCATCAGCGTCGGTGTATTTGATGCCAGTACGGTGATCAGTCACCAATCTAAATGGCTGTAAAGTATAGGTACGGATTTGACTGCCAAAATCAATGGCTGCCTTACTAGCATAGGCTGATTGGCGTTCTTTATTGCGTTTAGCTTCTTCAAGGGCATAGAGCCTAGCCCGCAATACGCGCATGGCTCCTTCGCGATTTTGCAGTTGGGAACGTTCATTTTGGCATTGCACCACAACCCCTGTGGGGAGATGGGTGATGCGCACAGCACTACTTGTGGTATTGACACTTTGGCCGCCAGGGCCACTGGAGTGGAAAATATCAATGCGCAGGTCAGACTCTTTAATCTCGATGGCAATATCATCACCCACATCTGGGATGACATCAACTGCCGCAAAGGATGTATGGCGCCGTCCCGAGGCATCAAAGGGGGAGATACGTATAAGTCTATGGGGGCCTTTTTCACTACGTAACAATCCATAGGCATTGGCACCTGCAATGCGGATTGTGACGCGTTTTAAGCCGGCTTCGTCACCTGGTTGATAATCTAACTCTTCTACTTTGAAGCCATGTTGGGCCGCCCAGCGCAGATACATGCGTAAGAGCATTTCACCCCAATCTTGGGATTCTGTGCCACCTGCGCCTGGATGAATTTCGAGCAAGGCATCGCGTGCATCGTCTTTGCCAGCTAAGAGCATGACCAATTCTGTGACTTCAAGTTTGCTACTGAAAGTCGCAAGTAAGTCCTCTAAGACCTCAAGTGTTTCAGGATCATCCTCGTCTCGGGCCAAGCTCAACCAGTCTGTAAATTCTGTGTAGGCTTGTTGTAAATTGGTATAACGGGTGATTTCGTCTTCAAGTCGCCCTTTGGTTTGTAAGAGGGGCGTCAGTTCCTGAGGGTTGTCCCAGGCACCAGGTTTAGCCAAGGTCTGTTCAATGACTTGCAGTTTACTATTTAGTTGCTGCAGGTCAAAGACTCCTCCACAAGGCTTCATAACGTTGGATAAGGGGTTGACTTGCTTGTTTGAGGTCAGAAAGACGAAGAGTTGCTTCGGGCATAGAGGCTCAACTTAAATGACAAAAGAGGGTAATCTATGTTGTCGGTTGAAGGTTAACTTGTGTCTCTTTAGGATCCACAAGCTTAAGACAAGAAAGATGACTGAAACCACAGCCAACTCATAAGCCCAAAATTGATGATAAAATGTATGACCCTCATGTAATTGGGCTTTGGCATAGAAAGCATGGGCTTGAAAGCGGGCTCCGGTAACCACAATGCGACCTAAGTGATCAATGACTGCAGAAATGCCTGAATTGGTACCGCGTAAAATCCAGCGCTCTTGTTCAATGGCTCTTAGACAGGTCAGATAAAGATGTTGTCTGGCTGCAGGGGTTTCACCAAACCAGCTATCATTGCTGATGTCAATTAAAATATTAGCGCCAGCGGCCACACGTTTCTGGGCAAGCTCAGGAAAAATGCCTTCATAACAAATTAACATGCCCAAGCGCAGTTTGGCAAAATTAATGGGCTCTTGATTGGCCCCAGGACTGAAGACACCTACACCTTGCAGCAAAGGCTCCAAAAAAGCAAAGTTTAACCAACTGGGGGTATATTCGCCAAAAGGCACAAGGTGCTCTTTGGCATATTGACCAATGGTTGCACCTGTGGGATCAAGGAGGGTTGCGCGATTATAGAGCTTGTCTTGGCCTAAATCGCAGCCTGGTGCGCCAAATAAGAGGGGACAACCAGAATTTTTTGCAAAGTCGCGTACAATGTGCTGTAAGGGTCTATTTTTTTCAAAAATAAAGGGGAGGGCAGTTTCTGGCCAAATAATTAGGGGATGGGGTTCTAAAGCTTGTTTAAGGCCAGCCTGACTTAATTCAATATAGTGGTCAAGGGTTTGGCGCTGGGTTGCAGGCAACCATTTTTGATTTTGATCGACATTGCCTTCAACAAAGAGCACGCCAAAACTTGGAGCATCTTTAGGCTCTGCCTCTGGGTTAAGTCTTTTGACGCCAAAAAGTGTTAGCGCAACGAGAAAGAATAAGCCTAGAGAGCGCAAGAGGGGAAAGGCCTTTTTATGTGTGCGTGGGAAGGTTAAAAAATAGAGTAGCAAAACCCAAATACTTGATGTACCCACACTGCCCACAAAGGCTGCACTTTGCACAAGTTCTGGATAGACGATCAAGGCTCCACTTAAAGGCAGCCAGGGAAAGCCTGCAATGTGATCGGTCACAAGTTCAATGAGGCCCCAGAGGAGAGCGCCAAATAAGGCGTGGGCAAATCTTGGTAGTTTTTTAGCGTAATAGAGACCTACAGTGAAGATACTTGAGCAAAGTGCTAGACATGCTGCTACACTAAGAGCACAGAGTTCTGCCCCCCAAAAGGGGAGTCCCCCCACCTCTTGCATGGGGAGAGCTAGCCAGTAGAGGGCCCAACTTTTGCCCAAAAAACCTGTGCAAAAGCCACGTCGTGCTGCAGACAAGGCATTTGGCGCAGTATAAGCAAGATAGCTTAGGGCCAAAGGCCACAAAAAAATAAGCCAGGGGGCTGTGCAAAAATCATTGGGGAAACCTAAACCTTGCCCCACAGACCCGAGAAGGCAAAAAAAGATCACGTCAAAAGGCAATTTAGACATTGGGGGCAACTTAGGCATTGCTTGCAGGGTCGGCATGGGGTTCTAAATTGGCGGGTTCCAGACGTAATTTGTGAATTAGTTTGGGGTCAGCGTCAAGCACTGTGATGCGCCAACCATTCAGGATAAAGGACTCACCGGTGGCTGGAACATGGCCTGCTTGCATACACAAATAGCCACCAATGGTATCTACCTCATCATTTTCTAAATCTAAGCCTAATTCTGTTAAATCTTCAAGTGTAGCACGGCCTGTGAGTTCGTAAATATTGGATTCTAAGGGACGAATATCTTCTTCTTTGGGTGCATCATGTTCATCTTCAATATCACCCACAATTTCTTCCAAGACATCTTCAATGGTAATTAAACCGGATGTACCACCATATTCGTCAAGAGCTATGGCAATATGTTGTTTACGTTCACGAAATTCTTGTAGGAGGGTACGTGTTGACTTGGTATCAGGAACAAAAAAAGGTTCCCGCATAATTGCTGCTACGGTCAAAGTTTTACGATCATCATGGTCAAAGTAGGGCAAAATATCTTTGGCATGCACCATTCCGACAATATTGTCGCGAGTATCACGATAGACAGGGATGCGTGAATGACCTGAACTGACGATTAAGGCTGCACATTCAGCTAAAGAAGAGTCGATAGGAATGCAATCCATATCGGTGCGGGGAATCATGGTATCGTGCACTTGTAAATCATTAAAGCGTAAAATGCCCAATAACATGGATTTTTCTTGAGGCTCAACCTCACCATCTTCGCTGGCATCTAAAATGGCTTGTTCAAGTTTCTCGTCATTGTCACGATCACGACCGAAGAGTTTCGTTATACTAGTCCAGAGACTACTGTGCGTGTCATTGGAATCGTCCAAAGTACCAACTCCTTACAAAAACTGAGAACACCGGAATAACAGAGTAAACAGGCTCTTTTGGGCAGAGGATTTTAACTACGCTCTGCAGCCATGGTGGGACTTAACGGCGTGCCCTTGCGTTTTTCAATATCCATGCGTGTGACCCATTGCAGAATCGGGCCAATACCTGTGGCTTTCGCCTGGTGGAACCAATTGATATTGGGATTGCCAGATTCGAGCATGGCCCAGTTGGTAAATTCAATGCCTAAGATTTTAAACGGCAGTTTCGTCTTTTTATCGTGTAATTCGCGAATATTGGTCACACGGCCTGTACAGCAAAAGTTCACCAGATGTTCGTCACCATGGAAAGATTCATTGTAGACTAAGAGACAGAGAATGATAGAGCCAATATTGATCTGTTGGTCGGAGAGAGGATCATCCGGCACGCGGAGGGCAATACCTGAACCTGAGATATCCGCCACGTCTAAAGTATTTTGTGCAGGGACTTTATCTTGATGGAATGAACAGCTTACGAGAGGTGTACCAACTTCTGCTGTGGTTTTGGGCAAAGGTTTATCTTTATCCATAAGCCATAAGGCTAAGAGTTTTACTGAATTGGGGAGCGGTGTAATTCTAAAAAAGGTACGTTTTTGTCCAATGTCAAGATTAGTAGGTTTCTTAACATAGACAATTGACGTTGTCTTTTCATACTTAATATCAATAATTGGTACTCTAAATTTGAAAAAATGACGTTTGTGATCATAACGCACGCAAAAATAAATTTCAGCAGGTGTTTCTGCTAAAACCTTATTGACATGGAGGAGAACATTAAAAGTCAATGTATCATTACCGATATTAGCAAGCACTGCCGAATAATTATTTTTATTTTCACCTGTACCAAGTTGTAGTTCAAAATTTTCGTTTTGTAATTGAGCACGATCCAGCATATCGTGGACAATTTTGCGTTGCTTTCTGAGATGCAGTAAATGCGTATAATGCTTGAAGTATTGAACTAGATAATACACCACGATCAGAAGAACGATGCCGCCAACTATAAGGTAATCGGTCTGAGTACGTGTAGCAAAAAAGAAGCGTATTTGATCGATGAGGCTTGTGCTATCCATATAGGATGTATTCCTAGAAAAAAATTAAGCATACAAAAAATAAAGGCAGTGATCAGACTCTATTTGCCAGCATCTTGACGTTGCATTTTATGCAAATGGATTTCTAGACAGGCAATTGCTGCGGGGGTTATGCCTGAGATACGTTCGGCCTGACCTAGAGTTTCGGGTTGAATCTTGGAGAGCTTTTCAATCACTTCTAATGTTAAACCTGCCACTGTCTTGTAATCAAGATTTGCAGGGAGTTTCACTTTTTCATGTTTGTTGGCGCGGGCTACCAGTTGTTTTTCCCGTTCAAGATAGCCGGCATATTTAATATCGGTTTGTACTGTAAATTGCGCACTAGGTGTTGTTTGTTGGAGATATGTTGTGCCCAAAAGCTTTTGCAAGAGACTTAAATCAACATCGACGCGTTTTAAGAGTTGGGCCAAAGGTTGTCCAATCCATGTGGGATCACATTGAGCCTCTTTGGGCATATTAGTTGTCTGCAACCAAGTTTTTAAGGTTTGTTTGGCTTGCATTTTTTCTTGGAAAGCTTGCCAGTGGGCATCTGTCACTAACCCAAGTTCATGACCAAGATGCGTTAAACGTTCATCAGCATTATCTTCGCGCAATAATAAGCGGTGTTCTGCTCTTGAGGTAAACATCCTGTAGGGTTCTTGGGTGCCTAAGGTCACAAGATCATCCACAAGCACTGCCATATAGGCTTGCTCGCGGCCCGGGGTAAAGGCAGGGCGATCTTGCTCTTGACAGATGATATTTAGAGCAGCCCAGAGACCTTGGGCTGCTGCTTCCTCATAGCCCGATGTCCCATTAATTTGTCCAGCCATCCATAAACCTGGGACTTTTTTAGCTTCAAGTGTCTTTTTTAATTGGGTTGGATCTGAAAAATCATATTCAATGGCATAACCAGGCCTAACCATAACGGCATTTTCTAGACCGTCAATTGCGTGAATCATACCAATCTGGATATCAAGAGGTAAACTTGTGGAAATGCCATTGGCATAGATCTCTTCACTATCAAGACCCTCAGGTTCCAAGAAGACATGATGGCGTTCATGATGGGGAAAACGAGCAACTTTATCTTCAATAGAAGGACAATATCTTGCACCTGTGCCTTGGATTACGCCGGTAAAGAGGGGGGAGCGATCAAAGCCCTCGCGAATAATGGCATGGGCTTTGGCATTGGTCCAGGTAATATAACAGGAGACTTGGGGGAGAGGGGGCTTGGGCCCATGAAAACTAAATTGCGGTGTGGGCGTATCGCCTAACTGCTCTTCTAGTTTGGCGAAATTAATGGATGAGCGCAATAAACGGGGCGTTGTGCCCGTTTTTAAGCGTCCCAAAGTAAAGCCCAAAGACTCAAGACTCGCAGAAAGACCTAGAGCCGGGGCATCGCCTAACCGCCCGGCAGCAAAGTTCAATAAGCCGACATGAATGCGCCCAGCAAGAAACGTGCCTGTAGTTAAGAGGACATGTTTAGAGTGAAACACCAGGCCAAGCTGGGTGGCTACGCCACTGACACGGTTGTCACTGGTGAGAATTTCCGTAACCGTATCTTGCCAGATGCGCAGATTAGGTTGGGTATAGAGGCTGTGCTTTACAACCCGCAGATAGACCTCGCGATCAATTTGGGCACGTGTGGCCCTAACGGCAGGACCTTTGCTGGCATTAAGGGTGCGAAATTGGATGCCAGTAGCATCTGCCCATACACCCATCATTCCACCTAAGGCATCAATTTCACGCACCATATGCCCTTTGGCGAGACCACCGATAGCCGGATTACAGGAGAGATAGCCCAGACGATCTAGATTGGATGAAATCAAAAGAACCTTAAGGTGCGACTTAGCCAAAGCCATGGCAGCCTCACAGCCAGCATGGCCACCTCCAGCAATGATACAGTCAAAGTATTGATCGTTCATGAGAATAAGAGGTGCGCAAAGACGCAGCTATCCCTGCCAGTCGCTGTAATGGACGAACGTTCATTGGGCTGATGGCAGGTGTTTTCAAGACAAGCCCACACGAGTGCGGGTAGACCTTTGAACCGTAACTCTGCAGCTACCGTACCGCCACCGAGTCCCATGGGGACAGCCTCAACCTGATAAACATCCTTGATGGCTGTACTTAACATTGCAATAGATGGATCGTCGCAAGCTATTTGGCATGCTTCTTTTTCCAACACGACCGAGACTGTGGCTTTGACACCTAAGTATTGCGCTTTGGCTGCCACAATATGTTTGACACTTTTGAGCACAGCTTGGGGTGAGACGGTTGGCAGCAAGCGACAATCTAAATAGAATACATCCTTGCCAGGTACAATATTGATGGCATTGACACTGGTTTCATGGAGGCTCGGCACAAAGGTCGACGATGGGGGGGTAAAGAGACTATCTTGGGTTGGGTAAAGTTCAGGCAGGCGGTTGTGTAAGTGAGTCACAAGTTCTGCAGCCGCCACAAAGGCGTTTTTGCCTTTCTCGGGGGTTGAGGCATGACATTGCTTGCCTTGTACCTCAATACGCAACCACAGGGCCGCTTTTTCGGCAATTTCAATGTCTTTGGCATCACTACTGCCGAAATCAGGCACGACATAGAGATCTGTGGGCTTAAAAAGGTCTGCCGCCTCTTGTAAAATATGTTTGATGCCGAAAGTATTACCGTTTTCTTCATCGGCCATAAACACGAGACCCAGAGAGCGTTTGGGGGTTAACCCTGTCTCACTTAAGGCCCACGCTAAAAGTAACATGGAAGTTAGAGCTTGCTGGTTGTCTTCGACCCCGCGCCCATAGAGCCAATCGCCATCTTGGCGAACCACGAAGGGGTCACTTGCCCAAGCACTAAGATCGCCAGCATCAACCACATCTAAATGGCCAAAAAGCCATAATGTTTGATCAGTATCACCAGGAATGTGCGCAATAATATTGGGTCTTAAACCCTCAGGTACCCTGGCGTCTTTTGCATCTAAGTGTGTGATGTTAGCCACATTGCATTTTTGCAACTGCTGCTCCACAAATAGAGCCTTGGCATATTCGCCTTGCCCACCATGTTCTGGGGGCACGGCGTGTGCATGAGTTAGATGGGTTTGCAGGTCGATAATGCGCTCGACGCTTGCTTGGCTTTGCAGCAAGGAGACTATTTGTGCAAAATGTTGGGAATATTGCTCATCCATGATTATGGCCTTATACAGGATAATTTTTGTTAAATTTTAGCTTAGCTAAGATGAAAGTGCAAGATCCCAAAGAGCATAGCCCGTAAACACAGCTTGCCTGATAAGATGCCGCCTCCTTGAAGCCAAAATCTTTAAAATTATTGTAGAAGCAAGCATAATGATTGTTTAAGCAATATTATTAAGGGGCTTGAACAATTCTATTTAGGAACGTGTTATACGTAAAGAGGCATGCTTTTTACGGCTCAACACCGCACCATGAAAGAAATATTGCCTGATAGTTGCTTATGCCCGTCAATATTCATTTTTGGCATAGTTAGCTGCACTTAAAAGATGTCAAGAGGGAGTGCACAATCTGCAAGTATTTGTGCGACATAAAAAGCGCAAGAGATTTTTTTTAGTTTATAGCGCAAGAGGCAATCTTGTGAGTCTTTATATTCTTACTTTTCTGCAAAATGGTTGCATGGAGCTAATCCTTAGCAGAAGCCTTGCATAAAGAGTATCGAAGTGTATTAGATATGTGAACAGCCTGTAAGAGACAATGTTTTTTATTGTCTCTTACAGGCTGTATTGTTTAGTGTGTACAATTAGCCGCCAATTTCACTCATGCGTTTAAACATCTTTTTGGAAGAGCCACATACAGGGCAGCGCCAATCATCGGGTAAATCTTCAAACTTTACTCCTGGCGGGATCTTGTGTTTGCGATCGCCCTTGTCAGGATTGTAAATGTACCCGCAATTGCCAACTTGGCATTGCCACATATCGCTTAATTCAGCCATAGGAATTCTCCTTGACATAAGGTTGATAAAATTGCTTTGCAGTGGGTGTATTAGATGTATATATTAGATAAATATGTTATTGTATATATTTGTAACACGACTAATGTAATTAGGTTATATACATGATGATACATTGATTATATGCTTACAATATATTCAAATAGTTGGTGCGAATGTAAAATATGATCTGTATTTTAAAAAAATTACAGAATATAATATCTTATTTCTTGAGATATTAGACTAGAAGATTATTCTTAAAAAATAATAAAATTTATACATTATGTTATAAAAGTTGTTTCACAATGTAAAACATAATGTCTATTGTTCTATAATGTATATCATGAGCATGCATGCAAAGAGTTGATTGTAAATCGAATATTTAAGATGCAAGGCTAAATATTCTGCTGGTATAAAAAGTATTTCTACAAAGTATATATTATGAAAAAAATAATAAAATATATTTTAGAAAAAACACAGTTATTCTCAAAGTCAAGTTGATCTTAATCAACATGCAATAGTTTGATATTTTCTATGTTAATACTTAACAAGTCATCAACAGAATATATATCTCTCGTCAAAATATTTTGATCAAAGTAATCAATAAAAAATTTAGAGTAATATTAAGCATTATGCGTTGATCGATATTATTAAATCAACAATTAATTTTTTTTTTTGTAAAGATATCGTTGAGTTGTGGAATCATTACAGAATTTTTTATGCAACTAAATTTTAATATTAATAGTATTGTTGTTTAATCATGAGAATCAGCCATGATACTTGTATAATATTCTGCCATCGAGGCTTGCGAAATTATATTGTGACAAATTTCTCCTGGTGGGCAGTCACCTCGTGCCTCTTTCCAAGGTCGCTCCAAGTGCGTTAATTCAACTAACCAAAAAGGTTCTCTGTTGATATAGGTTGGAAGAACGTCGTTAATAATACCTTTTTCATCGTCTGAAAGAGCAGCAGAGTCACCAATATCATCATCTTTGGTAACTTTTAACTTTTGGGCATGAAGCTTGTATAGGGCAGGAACAACAGGACCATTGGCCCAAGCTTGAATTTCCTCAGGAAAAAGTGGTTCACAAGTCCATGCAAGACTCCATGCTTGTCAATAGTAGACAAGTTTTTCAAGCTTAATGGCTGAAATTATTTGTTCTGGTGCATATTCAATAATATATTGTGCAACATCTTTTACATGAGCCATGATATTGTTTAACCATCTCTTTGAAAGAATATTTAAAATGATGCTAAAATATTGTGTAATAATCTATATCAACAAAATTTTAGCGATATGAATATAGTTAAAATTTTATTAATAGAAAATAAAATAAGTAATCAATTAAAAAGATGAAGAAAACTGCTATCCACATTACTTAAATAGCTAAAAATAGATCATCAACTAACCAGTTTCTACCCCAAATTCGCCAAAAAGTGGTAATTTATGGATAGAATTCGATTTTCTTAAATCTATTACTGTAATTTGGATATATTGTATTCATTGATCATCAATTTATTTGTAGAGTATCTTAAGCATTACATGCACTAATTTTGAATATTCAAAAATTAACGTTCATACAAGTATGCTGAAGGCCTATATCCATGTATAATGAAGCGAATTAGTAATATGTCTAACTAAATTGTTTCTATAAAATTTTAAAGCAACATCTAGATTATATTAGCAGAATTAATTGGGACGCAATTTGCAGCTAGATAGTTGTTGACATATGTTGCCTTCAATTTTTTAGTATTTGATAAATACTGACAAAAAGGTTGAGCATGCTAAAAATAAAATTAAGACTATTGTTTTATATAAGGTTAGCAATCTAATTGTGCGCCAAAAAAATTAGAAAAATGTATATTTGTAACTCACTATATTGTTTTTTGCTAATACTTCAAAAATACAGAAGTACATTCTGCGGTTTTGGGTTTTTCTAAATGTGAGTTTTTTTAGGATCGGCTATCGATATTACTGTTTTTATTATATAATCTATAATTAGTTTTACAAGTTTTGATTTTTAAAATATACACTTCTTTATAAGATGTATGAGCAACCTTTATAATAAAAATAAAAATTAAATATAATAAGTTTAGAGTATATATTGACAATTGTATTATGATTTATCAATTATATTTAGTAATTAGTTTTAATGATTTAATTAAAAATCTAATAAATCTAAGTAATGATAAAAAAGCTCCTACCGAGATAGAAAGTACAAGAACATCCATTATATTTGAAAGACAACTATTATATTTTATAAAAAATATTGACGAAATGAAAATGCTATTGCTGTGAATCTAAAAAACATTGCTTTTTCAAGATATACAATAATTTCATAAAATGTTCCAAACGACTTCATTTTTTTTATAATATCTTTATCCTGTATAGTAAATAATATTGATAAAGATGTTGCACTAAAACCACAAAAAATTGAAAAAATAGTTATAATATAATTTGAGATATCGTTTAAGAGTGAGTCGCCGAGTTTAATATTAAAGATATAAAGAATTATAATTATTAACAGAGTAGATAATATGGGATGAAATTGTTCAAAATTACGGCTCATATTTTTTTAAGTCTTCATATTTTTTCTTTATAGATTTGATTGCAGCATTTAAAAGATCCTTTTCAGCTGCAGATCTATTCGTCATTGTTATTCTTTCAGTATGTGACAATTTTTCTTCTATCATATCTATCGTGCTAATTGTTGATTCATTATCTTCTTTTACACTTACTTCAAGCTTTTCAATGGCATCGTTTTTCCACTAGTAAAAACATCCATGATAGCTTTAATAAAATTTTTTGCTTTCTCAGTTAAGGTTTCTTTTTGTCTACCATTACTGAGTGTTATCTGAATATAAGGAGAGCCAAGAGATTCTTGAGCATCGGGTTTCATAAAAGTCGATATATTTTTTTCTGCAAGAAAGGATAAATCATTTAAATGTAGCAATTTTTACTTGAAATGTTTTTAGGATACTCATTTTATGATAGTTCCCTAAAGCATCATTGTTTAATATAATAAAATTGTCTCTGAATTGAAAGAATGTGTAATTTTTTATTATAAGCCAACACAACTTGTTCTGCTAAACATTCATCATCATTTAAATCTATATTGGATTGATCTTCTAATATAGTAGGCTTATTTGGCAAGTCTGTTATTCTAACTCTTGAAAAATATAAGCTGATGTAGCTACGTCTATTAAGTAATTTGGATTCATTATCAATAATGTTTTAAAATTCATTTCCTTCTTTTTTTCTTCTGGTAAATCATGAATTTTTTGTAATGCATCAAACATGTTAAAATTTTCATTATGATATTTTACCGAATAAAAAATAAAATTTAATATTAAGTTGATGTTCCATTTTATATTCTAAATATTCTTAAAGAAGTTTTTAACAGGAAGTAATATTTAGTCAATCCAAACAAACTGAAAGAAGCGGTTATACACGTAATTAAAAGAGCTAAAAACATATCATAACTCACCTTTTTATGCCTCAAATGCGCCAAAAAGTAGTGAGTTTCGCATAAATCCTATTAAAGCCATTTACTGTAATTTAGACATATAATATTCATTGACCATAGATTTATATTAAGCATTGTACGCACTAAATTTGAATATTAAAAAATGAACGTAAGTGGTTAAATAATCTAACAAAAGTATGATGAAGGCCTATAGGCATGTATAATTAAGCGAATTAGCAATATGCCAAACTAATTTTTTTCTCAAAAATTTTTGATTAACAGTCTATACTATTAATGTAATTGATTATGATGCAATTTACAATTCGATAAAATAATATTTGTCATTTGATATGTGAATAATAGTATATTCAATTATGTCAATGATAGAACTGAACATAGTAAAATATAAGAAAAATATAAGTAATGTAGCAGTAATGAAAATGTAAAATATGTTTGTTGGACTGCTAAATTTCAGAGAGTGCCCACATGTACAGACACTATTCTGTCTAATTTCAGAAAAAAAATGGGGAAAAAGGATGTATTACTTTTATCATTAATTGCGTGAACAAAAGATAGAGTCTGATCAAACCAGATGCGTGGTTTATCCGTGTCTCCATAAAGTGCATAATTTGCAACCTCAAAAAAATCGGTAAGCCTTGTGTTGCTAGAAAGCTACGTAACCGCAAGAGTAAGACAGCGTTCATGAATTTTTAGGCAAATGTAATAAAGCAATCTTGACCGCATCATTTAAGATTCATGATTGAGGTATAAGTAGGATGTAGCAGAAGTTATTTTTGATACTACTGCACAATATAAACATGTCGCACATCCAAATGACATAACTTGATTAAAGAAAGTAGCAGAACGTTGCGTAAAATTAACACATGAATATAGTATTAAATAAAAAAATACTTATGCAACACACATAAATAAGTGCTTAAAATCATTAGATTTGAAAGTAGAACTAAAAAAATTGATGACGGCGATATTACATATATCATGAAATTCGTGAACATTAATGGTGATTTGCAAAGTTTTATAAAAATAACATTGTATCATAGATCTATTTAGCATCATATGTAAGGTTATTATTATGTCAATAATTAAACTATATGCAGGTAGGGAACTAGTTGAGTGAAAGTTTTGAACACAATTCTATAACTTTTTTTACACTTTCAATGTACTGCATATAAAGCTATTTGATCAAAAAAGCATTGAATGAGAGAGTCTGTGATTAATAGATCCCTTGGCAGTTTCACGCAACATAATCAGTGCCACTAGGTCCTTTTGTGTGTTCAAGGACTTTAGTGATAGTGCG
>JAFTDU010000049.1 GCA_017454005.1 Desulfovibrionaceae bacterium
AATCTTGGTGCGCATAGTACAAATATATTTTAGAACCATATGAATATTGCTGATACATATAAAGCCCTTCTGCTAAGATATAATATATTTGTTGCTGCTCAAATAATATTTACTAGTAGTTTAGAATGTGTTACTATCACAATATAATCTCTTGAGTACACCTGGCATAATATTTTTAAATTCTTATAGATAAATTATTTGTTTTATTTACTATAATATAAAATCATAACACATCATAATCTAGTAGTTCATTTTCCCCCATATGATAACAAAATATATGTGCAGGAATTTTCATGATTTTACCCCATGGAACAATACCAAAATCATAAGAATTTTCAGTGATTATATATCCATGATCCATATCGTTTTTTTTCATAAAATCAAGCATACCACCAAAATCAGATTTTTCTGTGCTCTGTGATTCATATTTAACTACTATTGGTATATGTTTTTCTCCACTAGTAACAATAAAGTATCCATCATGTTTGTTGGAATTTTTCAAAGCATTAAATAATACATTTTTGAAATATTTTATATTTACTATATGTTTCAATATTGTTGATGTAATATATTGCTCAAGAAATTTCTTATCATGCAACATGCTACTACCTTTAAGAAAAATAGCTGGTTCTATAGATGCATCACTCAAATATATTTTTTCTCTTCCGCATAATTTATCGTTACCATATCCAAATTGTTTAACTCTATAAACTAAATAAGATGCTTCTAAAATTTCAATACACTCTTGTACAATGTATCTTTTTATTTCAAGATTTTTACAGATTTCTTTCATATTAATTATACTACCAGAATGCATACATATATATAAAAATATATTTTCTAAACACTTAATATGTCTAACATCATAACAAGTAGTCATTTTTAATTTTAAAATTTTATCTATAATATCTTCTCTAATTAATCGTTGCACTTCGAAAATATCATCAATCATTGCAGTTTGTGGAAATCCACCTCGCAGCAAATATTCGTTGAAATATCCTCTGTAATTTTCAAATGAATTTGAAAGTTGGGAAAATATATGAGGTGGTAGACTAAAACAGTTATATAGTGATATGAAGCTAGGTAGATTTACTAAGTTGATATTTTTTATTTTAATATATTCATAAAAAGATAAACTAGTTATGTGAAAAGTATCCCAGCTATCAACACCAGATTCATCTGCTAAATTAGAAATTTGATTTACTGAACTTGTAAAAATAATTCTAATTTCTTTGTCAAAATAAACTTTTTGTTTAACCCACATCTCCCAATCTTTAACGTATTGTATCTCATCAATAAAAATAAATTTTGGGCTATAAGAAAAAGGTTCAAGTGCTTTACATGTTTGTAAAATAAAGTCAAGTTCAGTCAATTTCAAAAGCGGATGATCCATTGAGACATAAAAAATTAAGTAGTCTGGCGCCAATTTCCAATCAATCATCATCTGGATCATCTGCAAAAGTAGTGTTGTTTTGCCAACTCCACGTGCTCCTTGTAGAAACAGAGCACGGTGCGTTGCAGAACCATTTGCCCAACTAAAAAGTTCCTGCAAGACTTTACGATGCCACTTTGGCAACGAAATCCTCTGCCCTTGCCACCAGGGATTAAAACGCAAAAGTAGAGGCTTCAGATCGGTCTGCGAAATGAGCATGCTTCTTCTCCATTCTTTCTAAAAAATACAAATTTGTCAGAATAATGCAAGTGCACGTGGAAGTTGCTCTACTAGTCTACTCAAGTGTAAAACAAAGGGTGCATACTAACTTGTTACTATTAGTGCATCAACAGTAATATAAATAATATGCACCAAAGATAATATGTTGATTTATCGATATATAATGTGCAAACAATTATATTCATAAATGATTATATTATATCTTATGTTCTATAAACATAGTTATATATCAGTAATTTATATAATCACATAGCATATATAAAATATAATTCTTTATACTAAATTGTAATCCATCATAATAAATATATCTGTATTTTTGTTGATCATATATATTCTAAAAATAATATATTTATACATAAGAGATCTATAAGATTATTATACACTCTTTAATACTTTAAATATTATTAATTTAAAGATTTATTTCTAGTATAGATTATATATTTTTGCATTTTACATATATATTAATATTGAATACGTTCCAATAATTTGTGTAAATTTTAAAATATAATAATTATTTATATATAAATCTTTTTTGGTGATATTAAATTATCCTCGTTGATATATTTAGATAATATAATTTTTGATTAGACTATTATATTAACTATAATATAAAATTAATCAATATATTTTATATCTGTCGTTATATTAGCAATTTAATACAACTTTTTTGTTGAATACAATACTATCATTGCAAAGCAAAATACTAATCTCGATGGATTAACGTATGTTTTAATAAGAGATAAAGATAAAAGAAAAATAAAGGTGCATTTGTGTACAGGTGCGCCTGCCCTGTTTCAAAAGCTGTCATTGACTTAATTTCTAAACGTTTCATTCAACTTTTAAAGAAAAAATGCAAATCCTTGCAAAATATTTGAGTTTAGCTTAAATTAAAAAACAATATCCTTTCTAGGTGTGCACAGTTACATGCTAGCCTCCCTGTCTAAATAGAGCTTAAATTTTGCCTTACGCCAACACAAGCACCTTTTTAAGTTGGCAAGATCAGCTAGCACGACCGTAAAGGCTGGTTCCCCCACATAATCCTTAAAAATTATTCTATTTTCGGCATCGTTTAGAGCTCTGTTTTTTGGCTCAAACTTTTGCCTTTCTTGTTGTCTTAAGCGGAATTCGCCTCATTCTAGCTTAATTTTTAAAGAGGTATGGTATATATGGCACGAGTAAAAATGGAGCATATCAATTACGAGCTCAATGTCCCCAAACGTGGCGCCGATGGGGAAAAAATGTTTTTTGTGCAAATTGATAAAGACAAATGTGTCGGTTGTGATACCTGTCTTGAATATTGCCCCACAGGCGCGATTTTCGGTGGCGTAGGTGAGCCACATGAACTGCTTCATCCTGAAATGTGTATCCACTGTGGGCAATGTTTGGTACACTGCCCTGAATTTGCCATCTATGAAGTGCAATCTTGGGTACCTGAACTCCAGAAAAAATTGGCTGATCGCTCAGTTAAATGCATTGCCATGCCAGCTCCTGCTGTGCGTTACGCCTTAGGTGAAGCATTTGGTCTTCCTCCAGGAACAGTGACCACAGGCAAAATGTTCTCAGCCCTCAAAGCCTTAGGTTTTGCACACTGCTGGGACACAGAATTTGCAGCTGACGTGACCATTTGGGCAATATAACTGTTAGATAAACTCCACTTATCAACAGAAGACCCTTTGCATCTCGCAAGAGGTGCAAACTCAGTGTTAAATGCTTTTAATCCCTAAAGCCTTACCCCTAAACAGTAATCTGAAAAGATAAGCTGAAAAGATAATCTGAAAATTTATCTTAAGGTGCGAAAGCAGAAAAAACGTAAGGATGGCATAAGGTGAAAAAAAACATATCAGTGCTGACTGTTAAAAATTGTGACGGTCAGAAACGTATGTCCTAAGTGCTGTACAATGGGTGTTTAGCAGGGAACGTCCTAAACTCTTTTTAAGAGCATGGAAGACCCCCAACGACTATCTCCTTGAGGGAGAGTAAAACAGGAAGTTTAGGCCTGAAGAAAAATACTGCTCCATCTATTATTGATGGATGAAGATATAGTCTGCGCTCATGTGAAAGCATGAGATGTCTACTAGCAATAGTTGACTGCATTAGAAGTTGCGCTCTAATGTGAACATGATAAATATAATTAACTCTACAATCTGTATACACCTTGTTTCAATAATAAAAAAATTTTCCTCTCTTGTTTGTTAAGAAAAAAATTTAATTCTATTTTTCGATATTGCAAATTGCAAAAACAATCTCATGCAATAATTGATATATGTAGATTAATGCATTCTACATAATTTGATAAACAATATTTATCTTAATTTGCAGTATATGTTGTTTAATGACTCAATTTTTTGCATGACTTAACAAACGACATCTTCTGTAGGATCATTGCGTTTTTATTCTTTTTGCCTAAAGCTTAAAAGATAGGTTTATACAGTATTGCAGCAAGTTAAATATATTTAGCTTAACGGAAGAAGCTTCTGAGTTTGTACACCGTCTCACTCACAATGATAATTTGCCCCAATTCACTTCGTGCTGTCCTGGTTGGCAATCTTATGCTGAGCATTTCTATCCTGATTTGCTCCCGCATTTTTCCTCCTGTAAATCACCGATCGGCATGAATGGACGTATGGCCAAAACCTATGGGGCCGAACGTGCTGGCTACGACAAAAAACAGATCTACACAGTGTCAATTATGCCCTGTGTAGCCAAAAAATATGAAGGCTTACGCCCTGAATACGAACAGAATGGTCTGCGGGACATTGATGCCACCATTAACACCCGTGAACTGGCCTTCATGATTCGTCAAGCCGGCATTGATTTTAACAAACTCCCTGACGGCAAACGTGACAGTTTAATGGGTGAATCCACAGGTGGTGCTACTATTTTTGGCGTCACAGGTGGTGTTATGGAAGCCGCTTTACGCTATGCCTACCAAGCAGTCACTGGGAAACGCCCTGAAGACTGGGACTTCAAACAAGTCCGCGGTCTCAAAGGGTTTAAAGAATTTACCTTGACCTTAAATGGAACTCAGCTGCGCTTTGCCGTGGTGCATGGTGCCCGCCGTTTTGCCAAAGTCTTAGAAGAGGTGCGGGCTGGCAAGAGTCCTTATCAATTTATTGAATTTATGGCCTGCCCTGGCGGCTGTGTTTGCGGTGGTGGTCAACCCCTTATGCCTTCCCTCCTTGAATATGCGGATCGCAAGGCTACCCATCTCTTCGCTAGCTTACGCAAACGTCTAAAAGATACAGAAAAGGCCTAAGGAGGCATGGCATGGGTATTTTAGCGAGCACAAGACGTGGTTTTCTCAAAGGAGCGTGTATTCTCTCTGGTGGCCTGCTCTTAGGCATTCGTTTTACTGGCAAGGCCTATGCTGCAGTGATGGAAATCAAAGATACCATGAAAAAACGTATCGCCAGTGTCTATGCAGCTGACGACCGTTTCCCAATGAAAGCCAGCCAAGACAATCAGCAAGTCATCAAAATGTACAAAGAGCTGTACAAAAAACCTTTAAGCGAATCGGCGCACCACAATTTACATACCGAGTGGTTTAACCGTTCTGCATCTATTGATGCCTTACGTAAAAATGGCAATTACCCCAATCCCCGGTTCAAGGAATTCCAAAATAACCCCTATCCCTACGATCGCTAAAGAGTACATCAGATAAATTGATTCAGTTTTAACCCCCAAAAAAAGCACATTTGCCTGAGCACTACGTTTCTGACATCAAAATTGATCTTTTTGCGATGGAAGTACGAGCTCGAAGCATTATAACAAAAGACAATGCTTAACGAGTGTCTACTCTTAAGCATTGTCTTTTTATTATTTGGAGATTATCAATGGAAGATCGCGTTGCTATTATTGCAATTTTAGTTTCACAAAAAGAGAGTGTGTCCACAATTAATGAAATTCTCCATGAATATTCTGAATATATTATCGGTCGTTTAGGACTCCCATATAAACAAAAAAATATTAATATTATTAGTATTGTTCTTGATGCACCTCAAGATAAAGTTAGTGCACTAGCTGGAAAAATTGGTAAATTACAAGGTGTCACAACCCAAACTCTCTTTTCAAAATAACACGCTTAATATCATATTTTAATCTTAGTGCATATTATTTATCTAAAATATAGCTAAGGACTAAAAATATTCATTCAATAATTTAGCGAAATTAGATGATCTCTCTAGTGCTAAACTTTTACAATAAGCGCAAATCTAATTTACTAAAAGCAAGCTTATTGGCTAAATAATATGCTCTAATTAAAAAAATCGAGAAAAAAGTTTGCATTTAAATATGATAAAGTTTGTGATAGATGATTTAAAAAGTACATTCTTAAATCAAAATCACAGCTAACTTCATAGCACTTGCTCTTATAAATTTAACTCTTCTTGCATTATTCTAACTATAACGCAAAAAAAATTCTTAATATACACTTTAATGCCGATGTACTATGACCTCTTAAATTAGTTTTTAGTACATACACATAACAAATTTTTAAGAAGATAGATCCGTATGGATGCAAGTAAGCTGCTTGGGCGCTTGGCCGCTACCAACTCTTTAACGCCTAAGGAATGGCTGCAACTATTAGCAGCCCAAGATGAACTCTTGCCCCAAGCGCAAGGTCTAGCCCGCGAAATTGCCACAGCTAACTTTGGCAAAGCCATCTTTTACCGTGGGATTGTTGAATTTACCAATTATTGCCGCAATGATTGCCTCTACTGTGGCATACGCAAATCTAACCAGACACTCACCCGCTACCGCCTAAGCCAAGAGGTCATCATCGAGTGCTGTGATAAAGGTGCAGCCCAGGGTGTGCAAACCTTTGTTCTCCAAGGGGGAGAAGACCTAAATATAACCGATGCTTGGCTCTCTGACCTCATCCAAAAGCTTACAACATCATTTCCTAAAGCCTGCATCACCCTCTCCCTTGGAGAACGCAGCCCCGCAAGCTATGCTCAACTCTTTCAAGCAGGTGCCAGGCGCTACCTCTTACGCCACGAAACAGCATCTCCTGCCCACTACTCTAAACTGCATCCTGCTAGGCAAGCATTCTGGCACCGCATCACCTGTCTTTACACCTTAAAAGCCTTGGGCTACCAAACAGGCTGCGGCATGATGATTGGCTCACCCTACCAAACTCTTGATGACTTAGCACTTGATTTTAGCTTTATTCAAGAATTTCAACCGGCCATGCTTGGCATTGGGCCCTTTTTACCACACCATGCTACCCCCTTTAAAAATGCTGCCAAAGGCTTAGCCGCCCAAACACTCTATGTCCTAGCGCTTTCACGCATTCTCTTACCTCCTTTGCTTCTCCCAGCAACCACAGCCCTCAACACCTTACTGCCCACAGGCTATGCCCAAGGTGTCTTAAGTGGCTGTAATGTGATCATGCCCAATTTAACAATTACGCCGCACAAACAAGACTATCAACTCTATGATCACAAACCTGTGGCAGAAGATATTGCGAAGACTCTGGCAGCTATTTCTCAAGAACTCGCCCCCATAGGTTATTATCTGCAAAGTGCACGAGGAGATTTTAACCCCTTGGGCGCCAAGAAATCATGTACTTAATCTAAGTACAGTACTTGTGCGAAATCTTCTTTCAAAGGCGACCTATGACAACTTTTCCCCACATTTTCAATGCAACGCTTGTGGCAGAAAGCTTAAGCCGCTTTCCCACCACAAAGATCCAAGATTTCGCACAAAAATTTCAGCTTATAGGCTCTTTAGCGGCCTCTCTGCAAGAAAGTCACAAGCAAAGTCTTAGTCATGAAAACTTTTGGCACAATTTTTTAGGAAAGATCTTAGGTTATACAGAGTATAGTGCAGAAAACCCTTGGTATTATCTTGAAGCAAGCTTAACTAAATTTCATGATAAGCATATCTCTGAACTTTCTTTAGGGTTCTTTTCTAAGCCCCTGCACAAAGATCTCGCATGCGTGCTCATGATCTTAAGTGATCCATCTATCAATCTTGACGCTAAACTTGAGCCCAATATCAGTCTAGTTGAAGAAACCTTTGCCCGTGCCTATGCCAGCCCTAAAAAATATGTTTGGATTATTATCTGCAATTTTTTAGAACTCCGCCTCTATAAAGCTACCTCGCCGTTTGAATATGAACTCTTTGACCTGCAGAACATGCAGGATAGCCGCGAGTTTACACGCCTGTATTTCTTTCTCTGTCGCGAGAACCTTATTGCCATTAATCAACCATCTGTCATTGATGAACTCTATCTAGAGAATCAAGAGTTTGTCAATAATCTTAATTATAAATTTTTTAATGACTATCATATCATCAGGAAAAATTTATTTCTCAACTTAAAACATAGTACGCGTACATCACAATTAAAATCATTTACTAAACTGCAAAAAATATTAAATAGATTTATTTTTATTGCTTACTGTTCTGATCATAATATAATACACGAAAACATATATAAAGAACTACTTCATGCAGCAAATGTCAGTTATGCGCTAGCTGAAAATAAACTTTGGGATGAATTTCAAGGACTATGTCAAGCAATCTATGCAGGTAATGAACACCATAATATTTTCAAATACAATTTTAATTTATTTAAAGAAGATAAAGAAATAGATACATTAAAACTATCTGATAATGTACTAGAATCATTATTTCAATTATCTTCATATAATTTCAATACTGAAATAGATGATACTCTACTAAGATATTTCTTTGAACGTTATGCTGATGATGTACAACATATTAATTCTTCAATTAATATTACAAATTATTTAATTCAACCAATAAAACATCACTTTTTACATACACCGCATTATGTGTTGCAGTATATTGTCAAACAAACTGTAGGTATTTATCTAACACAAGCAAAGCAAAATATTAAGCAAAAGTTATTTGCAAGTGGTGCTTTTTGCTTATCAGTTTGTGATCCACAAACTGGACAGTCTCTTGAACATACCTTTTCTTCTTGGCATGAATTAGAAGCTCCTCAAAAAGAGCCAAACACAAGTGTACACAGCCTCTTGATCCAGGCCCTGCATTTACAGTTTTGGCAGGACTACTATGCCTTTTTACAAAATGTTAAAATCTGTGATCCATGCTGTGGCAGTGGAGTCTTCCTCGTAAATTGTTTAGAATATTTGCACAATGAATATCTTGATGTTGTAAATCACATAACTCAACTCTCTAACAAACTACACATTACAGATGCAGCAGATAATGCTAAGCTGCTTGCAAATCTCGACGCATCTATTGTTAAAAACAATCTGTATGGTGTTGATATTCATCCTGAATGTGTAGAAATAACAAAATTATTCTTATCAATTCAAATTATTCAATGTAATAATGCTTTACCGTCTCTAGATCAAAATATTAAATGTGGTAATGCTCTAATTCATAATAAAGATGTTACTGCTAATGCTTTAAATTGGTCTACAGCATTTCAAAGTATTTTTGCCAAGGGTGGATTTGATATTGTTCTTGGACACCCTCCCTATAATGTAGAGAGCAAACCTGATGAAAAAATATATTATTATAACCAGTATAAAACACTAGAAGACTCTTTCGACACATATCGCATATTTTTTGAACTTGGCATAGATATCTTAAAAGAAGACGGATACTTAGGATTTATCACACCAGATGCATATTTGACTGTGCCAAGTGGAAAAAAATTACGCGAATTTTTATTTAACAATACTTTTGTTGAATTACTAGAGCTCAATAATGTATTTCCAAATGATGATTTCAAAATAATTTATTCAGTATATTGTAAAAAAGAACATACTGATGATAATATAAATGTCACAATTCTCAACTATCAAATTGATAATAATGCTACATTTATATCTGATGGTATTAAACTGCATAAACAATATGCAGACTTTGCATCAAATCAAGATACAGTTATCAACTACAGGTATAACCACAATTTAGATGAGCTGATCTCTGAGATACAGAAGAATTCTGAGAAATTAACGACTGACTATTTATTGTATGTGGGAGCTCGCGCATATGAAGTAGGTAAAGGTGATCCACCCCAAACTAAAGAAATGGTGCAGCAGCATGTGTACACACTTAGAGAAAAACAAGATGATAGTTATAAGCCACTCATTGATGCGAACATGCTTGAGCGTTTCACAACAAAATGGGATGGAACCTATATTAAATATGGTGAAAATCTCGCACAACCACGTTCTGCAACTATCTATTCAAGAACAAAAATTTTAATCAAACAAACAGCATCGTCTATTATTGCTCAACTTGATGAGAATAATATTGCTAATAATTCACTATTTATAGTATTTGCTAAAGATAATACAGTTGATAATAAATATTTATTGGGCTTACTTAATTCATCATTTATGAATTGGTTTTATCAAATTGCTTATACAGCTAAATGTCAAATATTTAGTGCTGATAAACGTAAAACGTTTCTTAAGGATTTACCAATAAAAAAAGGTACACAAGAACAAACTAACTTAATAATCAATTATGTAACTAATTTAATTAATCTATGTCAGCAAAAATATCGTGAGCAACAAACTTTTGTGAAATTTATTCAAACTATGTTTCCAGATATTAAGATTACAAAAAAGTTTACTAATTTTGAAAAATTTACCATAAATAACATTTGTGATGAGATAACAAAACAAAAATACGATATATCTCAAACGCAATTCACTGATCTTGAAAACATCTTTAAAGATCAATTACGCATTATTTTCAATTTATCTCAAAGCATTAATGAAAATTTCTTAAAATTAGATGATATAGTCTTTGCAATATATGGCATAGATCAACAGTCTGCACAAGAAATGCAACATTATGTAGGCATTGAACTGTAATAATACTAACTATAATCTGTTCTTTTTTGTTTAAATTAAGTGGATAGAGAATCTTGACGCAAGTTCTTAAAAAAATTTTGCTAGCAAGCAAGAAGCACTAAGATGACTTGCCTATGTTTTATAAGTATTTTGCAAGTTTACAAAATCAGCTGCTATTACAATGCAAAGATATTAACAAGTCTAGAGATACCATGTGCTCTGGCATAACAATGTTCAAATATTTTTGCGAAACGTAATATGTGCATTCTCTTATAGTTTAAAAGTATCTATTATCTTTATCATATATTTTTTAATCTTTAACATTTACGAGTTATAGAAATGTTGCGTGAAAAACTTACCAAGACTAAATATTCTGAAGGCGCAATATCAAAATTAGGTGTTATACGTAATTATATTAAAATGAATTATGATACGATTATCGAAAAAATTCAATATCATAATTATACCAAGAAAACGCTTTATGACATGTTCATGAAAGAACTGAAATCCCTAGGGAAAATTGTTGAAAAATATAGTTATCCTACTTTTAATAATGCAGTAGATGCAGAAATTCCTAATTACTCGCAACTTCGTAAAGAACGTCATGGTCTCATGGCCCAAAAGGCCCAAGAAGAAGCAGCCAAAGAACGCGCCAACAATCCTGATGATGAAATGGATCTACTGCGCGACTTTATAGAGCACCCTGAAAAAATTATTGCAGCCCGCGCCAAAGCAGCTGAGGCCAAAGCCAAGGCGCAAGATACCCCTTCCAAATAACACTTGCTCTTTGCTTCAAAACACACTCCAGGACTGCAAACTATGAGCCTTAATGCGACACCTAGTGGCGAGCGTAGCCACATTGCTTTTTTTGGGCTGCGCAATGTGGGTAAATCCTCCCTTGTCAATGCCATTACCAACCAAAACCTGGCTATTGTCTCAGATACTCCAGGCACGACAACCGATCCTGTGCAAAAAGCCATGGAAATCTTGCCCTTAGGCCCTGTGGTAATCATTGACACACCAGGCCTAGATGACATAGGGGAGCTTGGCGCCCTGCGTGTAGCCAAAGCCAAAACTATTTTGCGGCGCACAGATCTAGCTATCCTTGTCACAGAACTTGGGTGTCCCTTGACAAGCTTGGAGACATCTCTCGTAAATGAGTTTAGGCAAAACAACATCCCCTATAAACTAGTCTACTCCAAATGTGATCTGCACCCAAACGTTGTGCCGCCTACAGATGGTATTATTGTCAGTGCCCACACAGGCTATAATATCGATGCATTAAAAGATCTAATGGCTCAGGCTCTAAGCACAGCTGAATCCCCCAAAGCCATTGTCGCTGACATCTTACCCCCAAATCCCCAAGTTATCTTAGTCATTCCCATTGACTCTTCAGCCCCCAAGGGGCGTCTCATCTTACCCCAACAACAAGTCTTACGGGAACTCTTAGAGGCCAAGGCCATTTCCCATGTGGTTCAACCAAGTGAACTACCAAGGACCTTGCAACTTGTGACTCCAGATCTTGTCATAACTGATAGTCAAGTCTTTGATGATGTCAATGCCAAGACCCCTAAAAGCATTCCATTAACCTCCTTCTCTATTCTCATGTCCAGATATAAGGGCTACTTTGAGGAAGCTTTAGCTGGTGTTGCTGCTCTAGATACTTTGCCAGATTCCCCCAATATACTTATGGCAGAAGGTTGTACCCATCATAGACAATGTAACGATATTGGTACAGTGAAAATTCCCCGCTGGCTTAAAGAATCCACAGGCAAACACATCACCTTTACAACATCATCTGGGCGTGATTTCCCCGAAGATTTAAGTCAATTTGATCTGGTAGTCTTATGTGGTGGCTGCATGCTCTCAGCACGTGAGGTACAAGCCCGCGCCAAGTTAGCAATTACGCAACAGGTGCCTGTGACAAATTATGGCCTCTTAATTGCCAAAATGCGCGGCATCTTAGATCGCTCCATTGAGATCTTTACCCACAAAACCCAGGACAACTAATCTCAAGGACTGTGCCCTTTTTCCACCCTTATACTTTAAGGAATAGTTTCCCATGTTGAAATTGGCCATCTATGGCAAAGGTGGCAGTGGCAAATCCACGACCACAGCAAATCTTGCCTATGCTTTAGCCTTACAAGGACATAAGGTTCTTCAAATAGGTTGTGATCCTAAAGCAGACTCAACTCTAGCCCTCCATCCAGGCCAGCAAATCACACCTGTCCTAGAACTCTTACAGACCAAGAAAGGCACCCTTACCCTAGACCAGGCTGTCCATCAAGGTGAACAAGGGATCTATTGTGTCGAAACAGGTGGACCTATTCCTGGACTTGGCTGTGCAGGTCGTGGCATTGCCATGGTCTTAGAATACTTAAAGCAACAGCGAGCTCTAGAGGTCTTAGGGATTGACTGTGTCCTCTATGATGTCTTGGGAGATGTGGTCTGTGGTGGGTTCGCCCAACCCATGCACAGGGGTTATGCCAAACATGTTTTAATCATCACATCCAATGAACCCATGTCCATCTATGCAGCCCGCAATATCAGTAAAGCCGTCCAGAATTTTCAAGCCCGCTCTTATGCCAGTCTAGCTGGCTTCATTTTAAATGACAGAAGTTTAGACATAGAGCAACCTGATTGTGCACATAGCCCAGATCCCCTTACGGATCTTGCCACAACTCTACAGACAAAAATTTGGGCCCATATCCCCTATAGCCATGAGTGGCGTCTAGCTGAAAGGTCTGGGCGCTGTCTCCTTCAAGCCTACCCTGATATCCCCCTTGCCCAAACCTTTAAAGACCTTGCTGCAGAACTTTTTGCAACTTTTAATTAGGCAAACTATATTTAAGGACCCTGCTCCAACCTCTTAATTTTTAAGGATTGTCTTTTGGAAACCTTGCGTAAAGAACCTCCCGCACCTTCTATTCCTATCAAAAAGGCTAGCTTTCCCCTGCCCTTTACCTCGGGTCTTGAATTTAACGCTCCCGCCAGAGGACCTTGGAACATAGTGCATAAAGCCTTACTTATACCTGCGGCCCACTTAATTTATGTCTGTGCCCGAGGGTGTTTACGCGGTGTTATCATGACGGCCCAGGAAATGGGGGCTCGCCACAGACTAAGTTGGGTAGGCGTCAGTGAAGAGGATTTGGCTAGTGGCACAATTGAAACCACCACTTTTACAAGCATCTGTGCCATACTTGAAACACTAAATCCCAAGCCTCCTTTAATTTTACTCTATTTAAGTTGCATTCATAAATTTACTAATTTCGATTATGCCTATTTACTCGACCAACTTAACGCGAAATATCCAGATATCTATTTTGTTGATTGCTACATGATGCCTACAATGCGCAAAAGTGGCATTACAGATGAACAGCGTACGTACATTAATATGTATCAATATTTATCATCTGTAAAACCTACGCATTTTGAACCTAAAAGTATTAATTTCATTGCCAATGATCGACCTATTGATCAAGACAGTATTTTAATCCGTACTTTACAAGACAATAACTATGTTATTCGTGACCTCTGCACATGTAAGACCTTTGAAGATTATAAAGATATGGCTAAAAGCCAATATAATCTTACGATTTTTGAAGATGCAAGATATCCTGCCAAATATTTAGAAGAACACTTGAGGCAAATACATCTACATGTGCCTTTAAGCTATAATGAAGAAAATATTGAGGCAAACTTTAAAAAACTAAGTGCAACTCTAAATCTTAAGTTTAATCAAAAAGATGTAGCAGAATCTTATGACCAAGCAATTGTAGCCCTTAAAGATTTGGCCGCAACCCTTAAAGATAGACCTCTAGCCCTAGATTATACCTTTACGCCTAAACCTTTAAGTTTGGCACGCTTACTTGTGCGTCATGGCATGGCCTTAAAATTACTCTTTATTGATGCTTTTGATCCATTAGAGGCAGCTGATTTTGCCTGGCTTAAAGAAAATGCCCCCAATCTTATTCTTGTACCAACCTTGGCGCCTACAGAACGCTTTCAGCCTTTACGTGTTGCTACATGTAGGGGCTTGCAAGTTGATGAGGTCTTAGCCTTAGGGCAAAAAGCAGCCTATCTCACATCAACCAACTATTTTGTAAATTTAGTCCTCGGTGGTGGCTACTACGACTATTCAGGCATAAGTAAATTATGCGAACTCATTAAAGAAGCGCATACAACAAAAAAGCCCCTCGGATCTACCATTCTCCACAAAGGCTTAGGGTGTACGACCTGTGTAGATCCTTCTGTGCTAGCATCTTTAGGGCGCATTCAAGAGCTTGAAGAAAAAATCTCTAACTTCTCTTCATAGCGTATCAATCTGTGGAAGACTTCTTCATCTTCAGTCGCTCACAAAATGTCTAAACTGAGATATAAAATCTAACTTCATCCATTTATATATTAACCTATGCTCAGATAATGCACAACTATAATAGTGCATAAAGTCTACTTGAATCTCACTTATCTCACCTTGCTATGGCCTAAATATTCACTGTTCCTTTGTAAGTTTGGAATGATACATGCATGAAACATACAGCTTGCACTCTACCCTATTATGCCGCAGATATTTCTGGTGTCTGTTCTGCCCTCTATGAACTTGGGGGCTTAGTGGTGATCCATGATGCCTCAGGCTGCAATTCTACCTATTCCACCTTTGATGAACCCAGGTGGCTCACTCTGCAATCAGCCATCTATATTTCTGGTTTAACCGAAATAGATGCCATTATGGGGCAGGACGATAAGCTCTTACAGGATATTATAGCAACATCTGAACTCCTGCATCCAAAGTTTATTGCCCTCTGTGCTTCACCCATGCCTTTAGTGCTTGGCACTGATTTTGCGGCCCTATCCCTCCAACTTAAGGCTCGCACCAATCTTCCCTGCGTGCACATTCCAACTACAGGGATTCACCCCTACTCTTATGGTTTAAGTTTAGCGTGGCTAAATCTTTGTCAGGCTCTTCAGCCCAATTTACTTAAAGCAACTCCTGCAGCAAAAGATGAAGTCACTATTAATATTTTAGGTTCCTCGCCCTTAGATCAAACCCAAGAACTTTTAAGCGCAGTTCTTGCTGCACTTACTGCTGCCGACTTTAAGATTAATGTCAATTTAGGCTTTAATTTTAAGGATGCGACCCCCAATCTCTTGGCTTTAGGTAATGCCAAGGCCAATCTTGTGCTCAGTGAAAGTGGTTTAGCGCTAGCCAAATGGCTTAATAAAGAATTAGGCATGCCCTATGTGGTAGGTGTGCCCATTGGCAAGTTTGCTCCTGTGCTCTTTGAACATTTAAGACAAGCTTGCCACATGCAGGTAGACCCCCTGCCAATAATCACTTTGCGCAAAAACTTAAAACCATCTAAAAATCCCTATTTAATCATCGGCGAACCGGTCCTTGCAGCATCCATTGCCTGTGCTCTCCATTTGGAATTTGCTTTTGATTCTACTCTACTCTGCCCCTGTGCTTTAGATACAACACTCTTAAGCGCAAACGATCTCATGCAAGAAGAAGATGAAGCATATTTTACAACACTCTTTACGCAATTTAAAAACATTATCGCTGATCCCCTCTATGCTGATATTCTTGGATCTACAACTATTCTACATCCCCTAGCTCATGTGGCCTTTTCTGGACGTTTGAGTCTGCAATACACGGGCGCAGACCTCATTGGCCCAACACTTACACCATTTCTTGCGAGGTCTCTCCCATGATCAAATTGGCTATTTATGGCAAAGGTGGCATAGGCAAATCCACAGTCACGGCCAATTTAGCAGCAGCCTTTGCCTGTCTTGGTTACAAAGTTATTCAGATTGGTTGTGATCCCAAAGCCGACTCCACCATCAATCTACTCCATGGTCAACCCATCTGCTCTGTCATGGATTACCTGCGTAACCACGAAGAAGAACCTGACAGTTTAGAGTTGATCTCCAAACGCGGCTTTAAAAATATCCTGTGCCTTGAGACTGGTGGACCTACCCCTGGCCTTGGCTGTGCTGGTCGTGGCATCATCACAACCTTTCAACTCCTCCAAGACTTACAGCTCTTTACTAAAGAACAGCCTGATATAGTCCTCTATGATGTCTTAGGCGATGTGGTCTGTGGTGGCTTTGCTGCCCCAATCCGTGAAGGTTATGCTGACTATGTCTTAATTGTCACATCTGGGGAAAAGATGGCCCTCTATGCTGCCAAAAATATTGCCACTGCTGTGCACAACTTTGCTGATAGAAGTTATGCCACACTTTTAGGCCTCATTTTAAATTGCCGCAATGTACCAGGTGAAGAGAGCAAAGTGCAAGAATTAGCAGATAATTTAGACACAAAAATTATTGCCAAAATCCCACGCAGTGACTTAATTAATCAGTATGAAGATCAGGGCCTAACCATAATTGAAGGAGAGCCAGAGGCAAAAATTAGTCACTCTTTTTACACACTTGCTAAAACACTGCTTGATATTATTCATTCCAATGATGCTCACAAATTGGAGGATGCTTAATGGCCCAACCCTTTTACCTTGAGGTTGCAGCCTTAAGTCAATGCACTGCCACCACCTGGCCCAAAGAGTTTCAAACTAAGTCCCATCTCATCTATAGTTCCCCAGCTACCTTAAGTTTTAACTCCCCAGGTGCTGAAGGATTTGGGGTGAAACGGGCAGCCTTAACCATGCCCGAATCAATTATGTTGCTCTTTTCTCCAGGTTGTTGTGGCCGCAATACTTCAGCCATTGGTGGGCCAGATAGTGACTATGGGCGCAGAACCTATTATCTTCTTTTAGATGACACAGATATTGTTACCGGGCGCTACTTACAACGTATTGTCGAGGCGTGTGAAGAAATTGTAACAATCGCGACTCCTAAACCTCAGGTTATTATGCTCTGCTCAACCTGTGTAGATGCTCTCTTAGGCACAGATATGCAGAGGCTCTGCCGTGATGCCCAAGCTGCCACAGGATGCCATGTGCTTGCAGCAACCATGTATGCTCTAACACGAGAAGGGCATCTGCCACCTATGGTTGGTGTGCGGCAAACCCTCTATTCGTTATTAGAGCCCAAGCCTAAGCATGCTGATACAGCCAATATTTTAGGCTTTTTTACGCACTTAGATGACACCTGTGAACTCTATACTTTGTTGCATAACTCTGGCATTAAACACATCTATGAACTTGGGCGCATGCATTCACAAAAAGCCTATCAAGCTATGGCTCAAGCCAATTTCAACCTCGTGCTCCATCCTGAGGCTCGTCATGCAGCAAACTATCTCTATGACACCCTAAAAATTCCCGCCATAGAGCTCACACGCACCTATCAGCTGACCAAAATAAGCCAGCAATATAAATTGCTTGGACAAATTTTGCAGGTTGATTTCAACCTGACTCCCTATGCTCATGCTGCCCAAGAGCTTGCAGAGCAATTTAGCCAAGACTTTCGTGGGGCAAGCTTTGCTGTGGGTGAGGGGTGTAATGCCAAGCCTTTTGACTTGGCTCTTGCCTTACTGCGTTTAGGCTGCAAAGTTCCTGAAATCTTTGCCATCCCTCAAAGTCAAGATCTAGCCCAATTAAAGGCTTTAAGCCAACTCTCACCAACTACGCGCATCTATTCAAACCAACATCCATCCATGTTCTTCTATCAAGAAAATCAAGATACGCCTCCTATAGATTTCTGCATTGGCAAGGCCGCTAGATACTATCATCCAAACTCTCCTGGCATTGACTTTTCAAGCGAGATCCAACCTTTTGGCTTTATGGGACTCATGGATCTTATCAAGCAATTGCAAACTCTGAACACGAAGTAGGTTTACATGCGCGGACTCTTCCAACATCTTACCCCTTTGGCACCGGATCAGTCTGGCGCTATTGCTTGCCTCTATGAACTCGAGGGCCTCGTTGTTATCTGTGATGCCGGTGGCTGCACAGGCAATATCTGTGGTTTTGATGAACCCAGGTGGCTTAGGCATAAAAGTGCCATATTTAGTGCCGGGCTGCGTGATATGGATGCCATTTTAGGTCGCGACGCTCAGTTAATTGCAAAGATTGCCCAGATTGCCGCAGACTTTAAACCTAAATTTGTGGCTCTAATTGGCACACCAGTACCCGCAGTGATTGCCACAGATTTTCAAGGTTTAACGCGTCTAGGTGAAAAGAAACTGGGTCTCCCTGTGCTGAGTGTCCACACATGTGGCACCAAGCTCTATGATACAGGCATGAATCAAGCCTATCTTGCTTTGGCACACAAGTTTTTACAAAAGGAGCAAAAGCCAGCAAAGACTAACCTTGAGATTCATCTCTTAGGGGCAACACCACTAGATCTTGGCCTAATTGACCCTTGCCCTCTCATTAAGGCCTATGCTGTAAAATACGCGCAGCCTAAATATGCCCAAGTATATGCCCAAGGCTTTGGCTCAGGCTTTGCAACCTTTTGTAGCTTAAAAGACTCCCAAGAAAATATTGTTCTCTCTCCTGGCGCCCTAGATCTTGCAATTTATTGCAAGACAACCTTTGGCACACCGTACAGATTTGATTATCCCTTAAGTTTACTTGGGCCCTATTGGCCAAAGATCTTAGAGAATCTGGAAAACAAAAGAAATATCTTAATTGTCCATCAACAGGTCTTAGGCGCAAGCTTACGCAACCACATTGAAAAAACATATGCTAACACCCAAGTCATTGTCGGAACCTTCTTTAACCAGTGTCAAGAGCTAACGCGCCCCCAAGATCCGCACTTTACTGATGAAGCAAGTTTTGCAAGCTACATCCAACATCAATCTTTTGACCTGATTATTGCAGATGAGATTCTCAAACGTGTGCCAACTACATCTCAACTCTGGCTAGATCTACCCCACTTTGCCATGTCAGGGCGCCTCTTAGATCTCTCTACTATCTAGGACACTTTTTACCTTAAGTCTCACTATTTAATTCATACCCCCCTAGACTGCATGCGTACTCTTTCTTTACAAATCGTTGGCCTTGTGCAAGGCGTGGGCTTTCGGCCCTTTGTGCACCGTTTGGCTCTAGAACACCACTTCCACGGTAGCGTTGCCAACAAGGGCTCCTTTGTGGACATTCAGTTGCAAACTGCAGCCAAGGATCCCGAACTAGCTGAACAAGCTTTTGTGCAAGATTTACTTGCCAAGGCACCAGCTAGAGCCCAAATCATGCACATCACAAGTAATTATATTGATGTGCCTGCCTGCAATGATTTTCAAATTATCCCAAGTATCAATGAAGACGGAGCCATTTTTGTTTCCCCAGACATTGCCACCTGTGAGCTCTGTACTAAAGAATTATTTGATAAAACTAACCGCCGGTACCTGCATCCTTTTATCAATTGCACCAACTGTGGACCTAGATTAACCATCTTAGATGCCATGCCCTATGACAGGGAACGCACCAGTATGCACAAATTTCCCATGTGTACAGCCTGCGCCAATGAATACACAAGCAAAGAGAGTCGGCGCTATGATGCTCAACCTGTCTGTTGTAATGAGTGTGGACCAGAAGTATTTCTCCTAGGCACACAGCACAAAGGTCTTGCGGCTATAACTAAGGTCAGAGAACTCTTACTAAATGATGCCATTGTGGCGATCAAGGGCATTGGCGGCTTCCACCTCGCCTGTAATGCATCTTCAGAAAAAGCAGTAGCGTCTTTACGAGCAAGAAAGCATCGTCCTGCAAAACCCTTTGCAGTCATGTTTCGCGATCTCCAAAGTCTTAAAACATGCTGTAAGGTGCCAGACACAGCTCTAACATTATTAACTAACTGGCAAAAACCCATTGTGCTATTGCCAAAAATACAATCTGCAACCGCTTTAGCGCCTGCTCTAGCCCCAGATAATCCCTATTTAGGGGTCATGTTGCCCTATACACCCTTGCATCTCTTACTCTTTTTGCTACCTGATCATCTCCCTCCCCTGACATGTCTTGTTATGACAAGTGCCAATATTTCTGGGGTACCCATTTGCCACACAACAGATGCAGCTGAAAAAGAACTTGCAGGCATTGCTGACTACATTTTAACCCATAACCGCACAATCCGCTTAAGAAGCGATGACTCAGTTGTAGCCCTAGAGCAGCATAAACCCTTTCTACTTCGCCGTTCACGCGGCTATGCTCCCCTGCCCATCATGGTAGATGGGTTAAGCGCACCCCCCATCCTTGCCATGGGCGCTGATCTTAAAAATACCATCTGTATCGCCAAAGATGGCTTCTTCTATCTCTCACCCCATATTGGTGACTTGGCTGACATAAGAGCCCAAGAGGCCTTAATGGCTACATATAAACGCTTTGCCGAGCTCTTTAGAATTCAACCCCAATATGTAGCCTGTGATAGTCATCCCCTCTATCATAGCCGTAGACTAGCCTCTGAATTAGGTCTCCCTGTCATTGAGATTCAGCACCACTATGCCCATATTGTAGCCTGTCTAGCTGAACATAACTGCCAGGATGAGGTTTTAGGTGTAGCTTTGGATGGCACAGGTTATGGCATAGATGGCACAATCTGGGGCGGTGAACTCTTGCAGGCAAGCTATGCGGGCTTTAAACGTTTAGGCTCTCTTGATAAATTTCCTCTCACAGGTGGCGATCTTGCTGCCAAAGAGGGCTACCGCGTAGCAGTCTCCCTCTTGCAAACACTCTATGGGACAGAAGATGCTGTGGGTTTTAGCGAGAAGCTTGGCCTCTGTAGTCTAAAAGAAGCACAAATTCAGGCCCACCTTACGGCTAAAAGTATCAATACTGTCCCAACTACCAGTGCTGGCAGACTCTTTGATGCTGTAAGCGCCCTTTTAGGCTTCCTAAGCAAATCAAGCTTTGAAGGTGAGGCTGCCTGTAAACTCCAGTTTGCTGCTGAAAGAGCTAGCAAAGCTAAGATACCCACGCTTCCAGAAGAAATTGCCGCAAGACTTTCTGGAGAGCTTCTGCCTGTGCCTCTTGATAAAGATGGCCACATCACTCTCAAGCTTCAAGATCTCCTAAAGACCCTAATAGATGCTCAATTACAAGGCTTGCCCCAAGATATCTTGGCCTTATATTTCCACCATTATCTAGCCCAAGGTGTTACCCAACTCTGCCTTGAAGCCCAAAAGACTACAGGCATCTCGACCTGCGCCTTAGGTGGAGGTGTATTTCAAAATAGTCTCTTTAGACAACTTTGTTGCCAATATTTACGTAAAGAAAACTTTAAGGTACTGATCCCCACAGAGATTCCTGCCAATGATGGTGGCATTGCCTTAGGGCAAGCTGTGGCCTTAAGTTGGCAACTTGCCAAGAAAAAGTAAGTAAGCATGGAATCTCTGCTCTTTATATTAATTGATATTTAATAAAAGGCATAAATTTTTGTTTACTCTCAAAACGAAAATCATCACAAAATAAAAATACTCTTTCAAAGCCTCTGCAAAGACTTTCAAAGAGTATTGAGTAGCTACATCCTACAATCTATGTCTAAAAAAGTAGGAAAAAGTGTTATAAGAGTTTTAAAGGAGTTTTAAAGGAGTTTTATATGTGTGTTGGTCTATCAGCAAAAGTCGTCAAACTTGATAAAGGTATGGCCTTAATTGATACCCAAGGGGTACAACGCCAGGTGTCAGCTCAGCTCTTAACCGACCTAGAACCTGGTGACTATGTCATGGTGCATGCAGGCATAGCAATTGCCAAAATCCAAAGTTCCGATACAGAAGAAGCACACACTGTACTTACGGCTCTCACCAATAAGGATAATTAATGTTCAATGATACAGAGCTGGCCCACACGACCATAGAGGATGCCCGTACCATCATTACCACTTATACTGGCAAACCTCTGCGGATCATGGAAGTCTGTGGCACCCACACCCATGAAATCTTTAGGTTGGGGATTCGACAACTCTTACCGCCTAAGATTACCTTAATTTCTGGCCCAGGCTGTCCTGTCTGTGTCACGCCTGTAAGCTATATAGATCAAGCTCTGTGGCTAGGTCTTGAACAGCGGGCAATCATCTGTACCTTTGGTGACTTAATCAGGGTGCCTGGTACAACAATGAGCCTTGGTGATGCCCGCAAAGAAGGCCTGGAGCTGCGTCTTGTGTACTCCCCCCTTGATGCCATCCAAATTGCCAAAGAAAATCCCACTCGCGAGGTCGTGTTCTTATCAATTGGCTTTGAAACCACAGTGCCTGGGGAATGTTTGGCTGTGCAAGAGGCTAAAGCAGAAGGCCTAGCTAATTTTTCCCTCCTCCTAGCCAATAAGACCATGCCCGAGGCCTACCTAGCCCTTAAAAACAGTGCTGATGCCTTTCTCTTTCCAGGGCATGTCTGTGCCATAACCGGCACTCAAGACTGTCGTGCCTTAACTAAACTTGGGATCTCGGGCGTTGTAGCTGGCTTTACAGCCCAAGAATTAATGACAGCACTTGCTGCCATTCTCATTTTAAGTAGGCAAGATAAGCCTTTTTTCATGAACTGTTATCCTAGGGTTGTGGCAGATTGTGGCAATGTAGCTGCGCAAAAACTCATCCAAAGTATTTTGGCTCCTTGTGATTCAGAGTGGCGAGGTCTTGGGGTCATCCCTAAGTCTGGCCTAAAATTGCGGGAAGAATTCCAGGACTTTGATGCCCAAAGACGCTTTCACATTCCACATCTTGAGAGTCACGCCAATGCTGCGTGTAGATGCGGTGATGTGTTACAAGGTAAATGCTTGCCAAAAGACTGCAAAGTATTTGGCAAGGCGTGTACCCCAACACATCCCATTGGCGCTTGTATGGTTTCTAGTGAAGGTACCTGTGCGGCCTATTATCAATATGGAGGCATGTAGTGCAATCAACGGTTCTTTTAGCACACGGTGGCGGTGGCGCACAAACACGGGATCTGATTGCCCAAGTCTTCCAAAACCATTTGGCCAACCCTGAATTTACCCAAGATGATGCCGCAATCCTTAAGCTTGGCCAGGAACATATAGCCTTTTCGACCGATGGCTTTATTGTACAGCCCTACTTCTTTCCTGGGGGCGATATTGGCAAATTGTCTATCTGTGGCACAGTGAATGATTTAAGCTGTATGGGTGCCCAACCTAAATGGCTCACCTGTGCCTTTGTCTTGGAAGAAGGCTTACCCCTCAAAGATTTAGACACTATTGTAGCATCAATGGCAGCCACTGCCAAAGAGGTTGGTGTCAATATTGTAGCCGGTGATACCAAGGTAGCTAGCAAAGGCCAGGTTGATAGGATTTTTATTACAACATCAGGGATAGGCCAAATTATTACCCCAAATCCGCCTGCTGGCAGCCTAGCGCAAAATAATGATGCCATCATTGTCACAGGCGATATTGGACGCCATGGTGCAGCCATCCTCTTAGCCCGGGAACAATTTGGCTTAGAGGCTGAAATTACCAGTGACTGTGCCCCTTTATGGCACCTTGTGCGCAAACTCTATGCGGCCCAAATAGACATCCATGTGATCCGTGATGCCACGAGAGGTGGCGTTGGGACAGTCCTCTATGAGATTGCCGCCCAAAGTAATGTGGGTATCCATATACAGCAAAAGGCCATTCCTATTGAGCCGCAGGTGCAAGGCATCTGCCGCATCTTAGGGCTTGACCCCCTCTACTTGGCCTGTGAGGGACGCTTGGTACTTTTTGTGCCGCAAGATAAGGCTCAAGATACAGTCGAGCTTTTACAGAAGGAAGCGCATGGCCAAAATGCTGCTATTATTGGCTATGTAGATGCCAAGCAAAAAGCTGGTACGGTTGTGGTTGAGACTGAAATTGGCGCTGTGACAGTTTTGCCCCAACCCACAGGCGAGCTTTTGCCACGTATTTGCTAAATTAGGGTATTACAATCAAGCACAAACGATATTTTTCTGTAAATATTAAAGTAGACGTGATACTAGCTTTTAGAACAAAGTACATATAAGATGAATGACTTGCTAACTACTTCCTGAATCAAATACTACTTCTTCTTTCTTAGTTATCTTGTTTGTATCTTTTACGTGTAACTGGTAACTGAATTATAAATGCACAAAAAAATTTATGCGCTATAACACCTCCAATCGCAAGATTGGAGGTTTTTTTTATGTCAAAAGGATCGATCAAAACGAAGGTGTAAGAGAAAATACGCGCTTACGATCAGAACTATTCCTGCAAAATAACCAACAATGACGAACATAGTAGAGGAACTTTCCATCTAACAAAATCTTCGCGAATAAAAATATTTTTTTCTCACAGGGGGACACGAGAATCATTTTAACGCAGCAAATCACGGAAAAATAAAAATTTCAAAATTTACGAGCAGATCTCCCCCTAGGAAGGTACAGTTTTGAGGGGGCATCCTCGTAGTTCATCATTTACCTGGCACTTTCTGACGAGGGAGTCTTAAAAACAAGTAAAGGCTCAACGCTGATCCTTCCTATAGTCATCTACAATGGCAATAAGCCTTGGACACCTGTCAGATCCATGCGGGATATTCATAATCCTAACTCTGAAAACGATTTTCAGCTCTAGTTGCTCTTTGACTACTTTGTGATAGACATTGGACTGCTTAATCCTAAACAGCTTGAGCAGGCCAACAAGATTGCTCCGACTTGAGCGCGTCAAGGATGAGCAAGAGCTGGTTGCTACTGTCAAGAATATTGCCAATCGCTTTAGACAGGAAGAAGGACACCAAGAATTAGCTCGAATTTTGTGCGGGTGGGTTAAACGCGAGGGTCTTAGGCATTTAAAAATCGAAGATCAGCGTTTTGAAGCAGTTCACGAACTAGAGGAGTTTAGTGCTATGTTAGAGAATGTATTACCTGCATGGAAAGAAAGAGTGGAAAAAGAAAGAGCTCGCGAGATCGCTAAAAATCTGCTTAAAATTGGTCTGACAGTAGAAAAAATTATTGAAGCTACAGGTCTTGCAAAAGAAGATATACTTGCACTAAAAACTCAAAATGCTAACGCATGAGAGTAACTGGTAACTGAATCCTAAGTGCACAAAAAATTTTATACGCTATAACACCTTCAATCACAAGATTAATGTTTTTTATCTGACTTTTCCCCACATCTCAGGCTAGGCACAACAGGGGGTACCTCGTTATTTTGGTTATAATGCAAAATAAACTTAAAATTTTTTAGTTTTGCTTATTAATTTTGATGGCAAAGTTTTTGTTATCACTTTTTAGGCAT
>JAFTDU010000050.1 GCA_017454005.1 Desulfovibrionaceae bacterium
AACTTAAAAAATTGTTATATTTATCACAATGTTAATGTCTATGATATATTCATCTTAAATTACATTTTTATATAGTAGATTTACACTAGTTAAAGCAAAATTAAATTATATTTGTCTAATTTTAGCTAATATTTTTATAATTTTTCCATCATACTAAAATAAAACCGTGCAGCTAGGATGAGATATACATGTTTGTAATCTTGTTCTAGCTGCATAAAATTTATCATTGTACTATTAACTTATATTAATAGTACAACGATTTACAATTAATATATCATATTATATATTTTATAATATGATATATGAAACAATTTTATAGATCATTATTTAATTATATTACTATAAAAAAAGACTTTCTACGTCTAATTCATATGCTTAAAATAGATCTCATGTCTCTTAACTATTTGCTTCTTCACTCTTATTATTAGGCTCTTCATCGTTAAAATCAACTACTCTACCTTGTAACCACACATAAGCATCAATCTCATGTCCTTTCTCTGGGACATAATCTTTCAAACTAGCTTTAGTTGCATAAATGGGAAGCGTTAATGGTGGGCGATCTGCAAAAGGGAATTGTGTATAGATGATCTTCGCAGGCATTTTATCAAGGATACAATCATCTATATCATCAATGACAGTGCGAATTTGATATTCACCAAAAACATCACCTGGTTGAATCAGTCTTTTGCCAACGACATTGATTTTGAGGCTCGGCACATCAAGGCGTGTTTTATCTGGGTTTTCTTCAAGCCAGGCTTTGGCATATTCCTCAAAGACTGGTCCGTTCAAAACCGTTATCTCATCAAGTAAAGCATGTCTTACGCCATAGGCTAAGCCTGCCATTAAAAAGGTATGGGTCACCCCTGGCGTTAAATCTTGGCTATCCCGCACATAAAGGGGATCGTAAAACCACATGGGGTTTTGGCCTTCTTGCATGGTGCAGCCAACATTTGCGGCGCAGCCAGCCTCAAGGGGCTTCACAGTCTCAACCGTTAAATCATTGGGCAAACCTTCTAATAGCGGGAAAGCATTAATTGGCTTCAATTTTTGCTTAGCCTCGCCCTGCATCAACACAGCAGCACGGAGAGGTTGATCTTTGGGCCAAGCCATTAGCACATAATCAAGATCCTTATGCTGCCACTGCCAAGCAGGCCTTGTGCCGCCAGCATTAAGCACTGTAGCAACCACTTGGGGCAACACAACACGCGGATCACTGCCTGTGACCGCAGCCCAGCTATAGCCAAGGCCTGCAAAATGCACACGCTCATGTTTAATGATCTGTTCGACCTTTTTGTTGTCCAATAATCTATCTGGCTCAATGGTCTCCTTAACTTGTCCCGCAAGCACGCTCTTTTTGTTTTTGGTTGGCTCCCCTGCTTTCTTGGCCATGGTCACCCTCCTATTTACGCCCAGAGTGTTCCTTGCTTACGCCCTTACCCTGGTTGACCTTAGGTTTAGCCGCCTTTTTGCCCTTGTCATGCTCTGCACCATGACTTGCATTGCGTTTGCTATTATTCTCCTCAGCATCCCATTTTTTGCCCTGTTGCTCTAAGAGCACAGCCTTTCTACTACAACGGATCCGTTCGCCAGCAATTTCGATCACCTTAACTTCGAGTTCTTGGCCCACTTGTACCACGCTATCAACAGTACTGACGCGGCCTATATCCAATTGAGAAATGTGCACTAAAGCTTCTACATTTGGTAAAATTTCCACAATGGCGCCGATCTCCATGATCTTCCGCACTTTCCCAATATAATTCCGTCCAGTCTCAGGCCTCTGATCATAATAACTGATCATTTGATAGGCCTTTTCTAAGGCTTCTTTACTGGGTGCAAAAATGGAAACATGGCCATTGTCTTCAATATCCACAGAAGCGCCTGTAGTGGTTGTAATGGCCTTAATATTTTTGCCACCAGGGCCAATGATCAAGCGAATAATATCAGGATTGACCATGAAGTCTTTAAGTTGGGGCGCAAATTCAGATAATTCTTTCCTTGGCTCAGCAATAACCTTACACATTTCACCTAAGATATGAATGCGAGCTTCATGTGCTTGGGCCATGGCTTGACGCATAATATCTGTGGTGAGACCTGTAATTTTGATGTCCATCTGGATGCCGGTAACCCCATCGGCTGTGCCCGCAATCTTAAAATCCATGTCACCTAGGGCATCTTCATCGCCTAAAATATCGGTTAAGACACACACCTCATCCCCTTCTTTGATGAGCCCCATGGCCACCCCAGCCACCGGTTGACTAATGGGTACCCCTGCATCCATGAGGGCTAAGCACCCACCGCACACAGCGGCCATGGAGGAAGAGCCATTGGATTCCATGGTTTCAGACACAACCCTTACAGTAAAGGGAAAGGCTTCAATGCTAGGTAAAATGGGGCGCAGGGATTTTTCAGCTAAAGCACCATGGCCAATTTCCCGTCTTGAAATGCGCACAGGTTTTACTTCTCCCACACAAAACGGTGGGAAATTATAGTGCAGCATAAAACGTTTTGACACATCCCCCACTAGGGAATCGACCTTTTGTTCGTCACTGCTGGCCCCTAAGGTCGTCACAGCCATGGACTTGGTTTCGCCCCGTGCAAAGATGGCTGAGCCATGGGCTCTAGGCAACACACTGGTTTGAATTTGGATGGGCCTAACTGTTTTGGTATCCCGGCCATCAATACGCTTATTTTCCTGCAAAATTTTGCTGCGTACGAGACGTTTTTCTAAATCACCCACCATGCCTTCCACTTGCGCGAGAGCTTGGGGATTTTCGGCATATATAGGATCTTCCTGCAAGGTAGCCATAATCTTTTGGCGCAAATTGGCCCGTGCGGCCTTGCGCATTAACTTGCCAGGGATTGTCATCACATCACTAACACCATACTCCGTGGCAAGATTTTCGACACGCGCCTTTAAGGCTTGATCCTCTTCTTTGGGCAGATGCTCCAGCTTGGGCTTGCCACATAAGCGCACCAACTCTTCTTGAGCCTCGATTAAAGGTTGGATAGCTTCTTTGCCAAACTCAAGGGCATCGATAATGACCTCTTCAGGCACGAATAAGGCTTCACCTTCCACCATGGTAATGGCCTCACGCGAAGCAGCAAACACAATATTTAAGTCACTTTTTTCCTGTTCTGCATAGGTGGGATTTAAGATAAATTGGCCATCAATGCGTCCAACTCTCCCACCAGCTACGCATCCAGCAAAAGGCAAACTAGAAATGGATACTGCTGCAGAAGCACCAGTCACAGCTAAGACATCGGGCTCATTTTCAGGATCCGCAGAAATGACATTGGCCAATACTTGGACATCTTGTAACAAATCTTTGGGAAACAAGGGGCGAATGGGACGATCAATGAGCCTGGAGACCAAGGTTTCACGCTCCGACGGTCGCCCGATTTCCCGCCTAAAAAAGCTGCCTGGAATCCGGCCTGCAGCATACATTTTTTCACTATATTCCACAGTGAGCGGAAAAAAATCACGGTATTCATCTAAGGGTGTCGCGCACACAGTGACTAAGACTACCGTCCCGCCACATTGAATCCAAATAGCGCCATCGGCTTGATTGGCCAAACGTCCATGCTCAAAAATTATTTCTTTACCACCAACCGTGGCACTTACCCTTGTGGGCGAAAAAAGATCAAAGGTCATATTTTCATATTAGCAGCGTAAGCAGCACTAACGCTGTCTCCCATAAATGCTAAAAGTTGATCATTTCTACATCTTATAAAATAATATTAAAGTTATTTTATAAGTATATAAATCTTATAAGTATGTTTAAGATAGAGAAAAACTAACAAATTTTGTGGTGCATCATAAACAAGAGGGGGAGACACTGCTCCCCCTACTGTACTAATAAACCTATTTACGCAAACCTAATTTTTCAATCAGAGCACGATAGCGTTGGATATCTTTCTTTTTTAAATAATTTAAAATATTACGACGCCGACCAACCAATTTCAATAAGCCAGTCCTTGAATGGAAATCTTTGGCATGTACTTTAAAATGCTCGGTCAATCCATCAATACGTGCTGTTAACAAAGCTACTTGCACTTCGGGGGAACCAGTATCGCCCTCATGTTGGGCATGTTTTTCAATGACAGCCTTTTTGGCTTGAGAATCCATAGCCACAGCTTTCTTCTCCTTAGTTAATGTTTGCGTCATTCCATAAACCACGTGTTATCTTCCATTCAGAGCCTGTGGCATTCAAAGTGACAATAGCCAACTCACACTCCTCATACAGGACTAAAGCCTGCTTCTGCCCTGCTTTTACCTTGGGTAAAGCCGTAACTGGCAGATTCTGGCCTTGACGGATGAGCTTTGCCCACATGGCTGACACTGAAAAGGCAGGCCAATCAGGCACAGCATCCCTAATGGGGTGTAAGTTTTGCAGCAACAATTTAGGATCTTGCAAGATGGCATCTAAATCCACAGCATGCTCTAAACCAAAAGGATAACTATATTCCCGTACCAGGTCTGTCAAAACTGCACCACACCCTAAGCGTTGCCCCAAGCTGTGGGCCAGGGAACGTATGTAGGTGCCAGAACTACAGTGCACACTAAACTGAAGGTACGGGTGCTCATAATCCAGCACTTTTGCAGCTGTTATATGAACACTTTTAGTACGTTCAACAACTGTGCCAGCACGCGCTAGCTTATACAGTGGTTGACCATTTTGCTTGGCAGCTGAAAAAGGCGGTACAGGCTGCTCCTCTAAGGCACACCACCCTTGCACCTCTTCTACTAGCCGCTCATTGGGGAAAGGCTTACAGGTACTCACCCCTAAAACCTTACCTGTAATGTCCGCTACGATAAATATGTACAAATTTATACAGAATTATACTGTGATGTTAACTGCTTGAAATTACAAGTTACACTCTTTTGTAGTTTGCTAATTGACTCTGCATACGTGCATGCAGCACTTTTTTGAGGCGCCACCCTTGATTTCAACCTTGTACTGAATCTGAAACTTGTGTTGCATCATGCAAATATGTCATGACTATCTACGATGGATAAGACAGTCTCATGCTTCAAACGTTGTGCCTTAAAAACAACGTCATATTATATATCGTTATGCAAAATTTTCTTGACGAGTTCTCGTAATGCTTTTTGATGAGTGATGTAAGAGAATACGTCTATTATCTGCGTTTTAAGATCATCGTTTTGCAATCTTAATAGATACTCTGCAATAACTGATTACGAGCGCTATATTATGCTCTATTGCGTGTGCATCACCTAGCAAACTTATCTATGCTCATAAGCTTCACAGTGTTCATACCAACATATAGTAAACGTAATTCATGATTGCTCAAAAAAATTTAAAAGCAGATTTTTTAACTGCAGAGCAAATCATTATTGTAGTATGAATCTTAGAGAAAAAAACTCATTTACGTTTACTAAATAAGTAAATTACTGCTAAATTTATATATATTTATCTCGTTCACGCTGAAACGCAACTTCCAACGCAGTCTTGCTCTTGCCAGCAGACCTCTCATGCTTTCACATGAGCGCAGACTATATCTTCACCCGAAATTTCGGGGCAGTATTTTTCTTCCGCCATTAGCTTGCGGTTTTACTCTCCCTCAAGAAGATAGTCGTTGGAGATCTCCCGTATTCCTTATTTTTAAAGAACTTAGGGCTTTTCCAGCTAAACACCCATTGTTTGCAGCACTTAGGACATATGTGATCCGACACTAATATGTTTTTGTTGCACCTTATGCTATCCTTACGTTTTTTCTGCTTTCGCACCTTGGAGGATCCCAGCTTATCCTTTCGAATTACTGTTTAGGTGTAAGGCTTTAGGGATTACTAGCAATTAACACTGAGTTTGCACCTCTTGCGAGATACAAAGGGTATTCTGGTTACCCAGGTATCTGTGGTTTTCCGTATAAATATTTACCCTTTAAGCTGTAACGTAATTTACATAAGCCATAGCAAAGGCAGAACATCTTGTAAGCTGCGAGACACTGTTTTAGATGAAATTAGCTTACAGCTGCAGGCAATATATTTACCTTGTTCACACTAGAACGCAACTTCTAATGCAGTCTTGAGTTGTCTCAGACCTCTCATGCTTTCACATGAGCGCAGACTATATCTTCAGCCAATATTTCATGGCGCAGTATTTTTCTTCAGGCCTTGACTTCCTGTTTTACTCTCCCTCAAGGAGATAGTCGTTGAGGGTTTTCCATGCTCAAAAATCAGAGTTTAGGACTTTCCCTGCTAAACACCCATTGTTTACAGCACTTAGGCCATACATTAGTATGGTTTTATTTCACCCTATGCTATCCTTACGTTGTTTCTGCTTTCGCACCTTGGAGGCTCCCAGCTTATCCTTTCGAATCACTGTGTAGGTGTAAGGCTTTAGGGATTACTAGCATTTAACACTGAGTTTGCATCTCTTACGAGATACAAAGGGTTTCCTGTAGATGAAGTCTAGTACTATAACCTCAACACAGTTAGCTTACCCAAAAACAAGCATACCTTTATAGATCTTGCCGCCGCCTTGCAAAAGATAATTAGCCAACTTTGTAGCCTGCCCTAACAAGACGATCAAAACACCATGGGCTAAAGGATCAAGCGTGCCTGCATGGCCAATTTTTTTTTGGCCTAACCGCTTTAACTTCATTAAACACTGATTTGAGGTAAGGCCTTGCGGTTTATTCAGCACGCATACACCGTGCAGTTGAGGCAAAATAGCATTCATAATTATCAAAAATAGTAGCAATTAGAAACATGCTTGTCAAAAAATATTGCCTTGCGGCAAAAGTTAAGCAAAAGCCGCAACTAAAATGCTTTCGAGCTTTTGCTGTGCCTGGTCTAAGTTTGTATGCAGTGTGCCGCCACTTGCATTGCGATGCCCACCACCATGTAATTGTTGGGCAAGCGTACAGACATCAATTTCACGGCAACTGCGTAAACTAAATTTACAGACATTGGTCTCATCTTCACGCACAAGCGCTGAAATTTGCACGCCTTTTAATTTACGCAAATATTCGACGAAGCCTTCTAAATCATCCCGTGTCGCCGAGCGTGCCGCCAAATCTTCTTGGCTTACCGCACAAAATGCCAAGCGCCCTTGCGCTAAGAGTTTGATTTTACGGGTCAAATCCCCCCACAACAACAGGCGTTCCATAGAGAGGCAGTGCTCTAGCTGGTCACGCAAGCTAGCAAAATCAACGCCTGCCTCGGCCAAATGGGCACATAAACGAAAAACCTCACAAGTAGTATTGGAATGGGCAAAACCACCTGTATCGGTCACAACACCTAAGGCACACGCTCTACCCAAAGCTCCACTTAAAGGTAGCCCTTGCACTAAGGCGATATAAGCTAAGAGGCAAGTGGTAGCTGCAGCTTTGGGTTCGATCCAAGATGCCACAGAGCCCATCCCAGAACCTTCATGATGATCCACATTGATACTAGGTAAATTGGGTATAAATGCAGCTGCTTCCTTGCCTAATCTGTGATATTCACCACAATCCACCAACAGAGCAGACTCAGGATGAAACGGCAAAGCAGCAAGACTGGTATAGACAGGGGCTGGAAATTTTTGAAACTCTAAGAATTCAGGTATACCTGTACTACTATAAATTACACAATCCTTATCTAAAGCCTGCAAAAGGAAATATCCCATTTGTAAGGCACCCACAGCATCACCATCTGGATTCACATGAGCACAAATTATAACATGCTCAAGCTTCGACAACGCAGATGCAATGCGCTTAGCATGCTCCATATATGCACTAGGAATTACGTCAGTCGCAAGCATAGATTTCAACCTCACTCGAAGTCATAGGCTCAGGACAAATAGCTTCAAGCATTAAACAACACTTATCAAGCTTGGCTCGCAAATATTGTTCACTATTGGCAATAGCCACTACTGATAAATTTAAACGGGTTAAACAATCTTCACTGCCAAGCTCGGCAATAGCCACATTAAACTTATTGCGCACCTTTTGCTTCAGACTATTGGCCACACGCCGCTTAGCCTTTAAATTATCATTTCCTTCAAGACTAAATTCTACGCTTAGAACAGCTAGGAGTTTAGGCATACAAATAGGTTAACCAGAAAATTGGTGTAATTTTATAGTTTATAGAACCTGTTTGATACACAGCACAAAACATTAATTGGAGTGTTAGAAAAATCGTTGTTTAGGATAAAATGAAACTATTAGTGAAATAATCAACACGTATGCTAAAGGTGTGTCACAAATGGTGTTAACTTTGGAAATAGTGCTCAATATGCGCAAGAAGTGGCTTTGACCTCTTGCGCATACCTAAAGCGATCACAGCTTTGCCGCTTCTTCAACCGTCTCAAAGGCCTCGAGAATATCGCCTATCTTGATATCATTAAAATTCTCAAGTCCTGCGCCACATTCATTGCCTTTGACCACTTCACGAGCATCGTCTTTAAAACGTTTTAATGAAGCAATTTTTCCGGTATAGACAACTACACCATCCCGCAATAGACGCACCCCAGCATTGCGCTGAATTTTCCCATCGGCCACATAGCAGCCAGCAATGGTGCCAATCTTGGGTAAATTAAAGGTATTCCGTACTTCGGCTTGGCCTAGATACACTTCCCGTTGCACAGGGGCAAGCAGGCCCTGCATGGCGCTTTGAATATCTTCAACTAACTTATAGATAATGTTGTAGAACCGGATATCGACATTCTCATGTTCGGCTACATCTTTGATCTTGGCTGTAGGCCGCACATTAAAGCCAATAATAATGGCCTGGGAAGCCGAAGCTAAGAGAATATCCGATTCTGAAATAGCGCCAGTGCCGCCATGCACCACATGCACAGCTACCTTGTCGGTACTCAGTTTATTCAATGCTTCCGTAATAGCTTCAAGACTACCTTGGACATCGGCCTTCACGACCAGATTCAAGGTCATGGTCTCGGTGTCACCAACCCGGGCCAAGAAGGTTTCCAAAGTAACCCGTGATTCTTTGGCCAGCTCCCGCTCCCGTTGCTTGGACGCTCTCACATCAGCAATACGCCGTGCAAGCTTTTCATCTTGCACCACAATAAATTCTTCACCAGCTTCTGGTACACCTTCAATACCTTGTACTTCTACGGGAATGGAGGGGCCAGCTTCCTTCACCTTTTTACCTTGATCATTTAAGAGCGAACGCACACGTCCTGAAAATTGACCGCAAACAAAGTTATCGCCATGATGTAAAGTGCCCTCTTGAATCAAGACTGTGGCTACAGGCCCACGTCCTTTATCAAGTCTAGCTTCGATAATATGGCCACGGGCAGGCTTATCTGGGTTGGCTTTGAGTTCCATAATTTCGGACTGCAAGGCCACCATTTCCAACAATTCATCCAAACCTTGGCGGGTTTTGGCCGACACCTTAGCCACAATGGTATCACCGCCCCAATCTTCAGGTTGCAGGCCTAATTCTGCCAATTCACGCAACACTCGGTCGGGATCAGCCCCAGGTTTATCCATCTTATTGACGGCAACCATGATCGGTACTTTAGCAGCTTTGGAGTGGTTAATAGCCTCTCTGGTTTGCTCCATGACACCATCATCTGCTGCCACAACCAAAATGACTAAGTCGGTAATTTGGGCACCACGCGCACGCATAGCTGTAAAAGCTTCATGGCCTGGTGTATCTAAGAAGACAATGTCGCCACGTTTTGTTTTGACATGATAAGCACCAATGTGCTGGGTGATGCCACCTGCTTCACCACTAGTGACATGGGATTTACGGATAGCATCAAGCAACGATGTCTTACCATGGTCGACATGGCCCATGATGGTAACCACAGGGGGTCTGGGTTTTAAATTTTCAGGATTATCTTCGGCCTTATTAGCCAAATATTCTTCTTCAGAGAAACCTGTCCGTTCCACTTCATAGCCAAACTCTTGGGCAACTAAGGAAGCTGTATCATAGTCAAGAGCTTGGTTAATGGTTGCCATAACCCCAAAGGAGGCCAATAAGACCTTAATCAGCTCTGTAGCCTTTAAGCCCATCTGTTTGGCCATTTCAGCTACGGTGATGAATTCGACAATCTTGACCTTGCGCTTGGCAGCCTTAATGGGTTGGGTCACAACTTGCGGTTGCGGACGGCTCTGCTGCCGATTGGGCTTACGCTTGCCACGACTCCTTGTCATGCGTGGCACTTCATCATCATCATTCTGCCCAAAATCACCCTGCTGAAAATCCACAGTTCTACGCTTGAGACGCTTTTTCTTACTCTGGGTTTCGGCCATATCGGGCATAGGTACAGATTGCTGCTGTCTAAAGCCCCCACCAGTGGCTCCTTGGCGTTGGCCACGCCCTTGCCGTTGCGCATTATTGCCTTGGCGATTAGAGCGATCCCGATTGTATTTGCCACCCTCGCTGCGTTCTTCTTTCTCTTTTTTCGCGGCGGCTGGCGCTGTGGGCCTAGAAATAATCCGCACCTTGGGTGTCGTATCCCGTTCTTTATCTTGGTCTTGCCGCTCACGTTTAGGCTGATGCCGCCGCTCTTCCTTGGTCTCCTTGGTCTCTTTAGCCTCAGCGCCAGTTTTAGCCTGCTGACTTGTATCCTTGGCCTTGGCTTTTTCGGTAGATTGCTGATCCTGAGAGACCTTTGCCTGTACTTCAGAGCTTTCTGCCACAGGCTTAGCTTGCGCTTGGGAAGCAGGGGGCACTTCGGCAAGAGCCTTGTCTTTGGCCTGTGGTGGTTCTTGATTGGGCAAACGAATGACTTTGGCTTTCTGTTCCTGACCAGGAGTCGCAATGATCCTGGCTTTCTTTTCTTCAACCTGGCGACGCCCATGATCGGTGCGTGATCTATTGCGCTCACGATTATCATTTGAGCGCGTCCCACCATCACGTTTACGATCCCCAGACTCACTCCCTTCTTTTTTGCCTACCCCTCCTGCCGCATCTCCTTGACCTGTTTTCTTTGTGCCATCATCGTGGCCTTTATCTCTACGGCGTCTAACAATCACATCCTGTTTTTTAGAATTATCCTTGCTCGCACGTTTTTCTTTATAATAATTACGTAATCTTTCAGCATCGGCTACCGAAACTGAAGCAATATTTTTATTAGATGTCGATAATTTTAAAAACTCGCGTACTGTATTTTTTAATTCTAGTTCAGTGGTCTCTAGCTCAAGTGCAAGTTCTTTTAATTTCACTCGTTCTGTCGCCATACACTACCCCCTTCTTACATTGTGACTCACCCGAAATCTTGCAAATTTTTGTTCACAATGCTGATCAGAACACACATACCAGCCTCTACCGGGCTTTGTTTTATTCGCATCTAGTATTAAGACCTGCTCAGATGACAGCACATATCGTCGAAGTTTGTCTTTAGGAAAACGCTTGCGACAAATCACACACATCCGAATAGGAACTGCTTGGATTTCACCTAAATGCTCAGCTGCCATATACACTATCCATACCTGCTTTAAGGCAGAGCAAACATACCATCTAAAATTAACACTACAGCTTGACCCACGATCTCAAAGGTATAAACACAACAGGACAAGCACACATTTCGCAATCAGAAAATATATAGTACAACACAAATCAATATTATTAATCTAAAGATTTCCAAACACATTTAATGTATCACGTAAAGTAATTAATGTATAACCATCTACACCTAATTTTGATTTTAATTGGGCATCAGTCGATTTAGCTAAATCATGAAGTGTAAAAAACTTCCATTTCTTCAGTACATCTAAGCTAATCCCAAATGTGCTAGCTATTTGTAAGACGTGTGTATCAAAGCATGATGTGTCTTCTTTCTTAGAACTTTCTTCGCTATCTTCAGAATAATCACCATCTGTATCTGGTGCATCATCTTGTGCATGCGTATTTGGATAACCATAATACTCTAAGGTGTCACGCAAACTTGTAATGTTCTCAGAAGCCACACCCAACTTGTTTGTTAAAACATCATCACTTGCAGCAGCAAGATCTGCTAAACTTATGCAGTGCATCTTTTGCATGGCAGATGTATTTAAGCCAAATGTTGAAATTAACTGTTGCATCTGCATATCATATTCAATTGTCTCAGGTTCTTCATTATCAGAAGATTCTTCTTGATCACTCGCATTTTCTGCTTGACTATAGCCATAATACTCTAATGTATCACGCAGACTTGTGAGTGCTCCTTTTGCTACACCAAGCTTACTTGTTAGAACATCATCACTTAGAGCTGCAAGGTCAGCAAGACTCATGCAGTTCATCTCTTGCATGGTAGATACATTAAGCCCAAAGGTTACAATTAACTGCTGCAAATTGGGATCCAAGTCGTTTAAGTCAACATCTTCATTATCAGAAGATTCTTCTTGCTCACTGGCATTTTCTGCTTGACTATAGCCATAATATTCTAAGGTATTGCGCAGACTTGTGAGTGCTCCTTTTGCTACACCAAGTTTACTTGTGAGAATCTCATCACTTAGAGCTGCAAGATCAGCAAGACTCATGCAATTCATCTCTTGCATGGCAGCTGCATTAAGTCCAAAGGTTGCAATTAACTGCTGCAAATTGGGATCAAAGTTAGTTAAATCAGGCTCTTCATTATCTGCGGTATCTTCTTTAGAACCATCAGAAGGTGCAGTATAGCCATAATATTCTAAGGTATCGCGCAGACTTGTGAGTGCACCTTTTGCTACACCAAGTTTACTTGTGAGAATCTCATCACTTAGAGCTGCCAGATCTGCTAGACTCATGCAGTTCATCTCTTGCATGGCAGCTGCATTAAGTCCAAAGGTTGCAATTAACTGCTGCAAATTGGGATCAAAATCGTTTAAGTCAACCTCTTCATTATCTGCGGCATCTTCTTTAGAACCATCAGAAGGTGCAGCATAGCCATAATACTCTAAGGTATCGCGCAGACTTGTGAGTGCACCT
>JAFTDU010000051.1 GCA_017454005.1 Desulfovibrionaceae bacterium
ATGGAGTCTGAAAGCACTGATCTAGATTCACAAGAAGCTAAGTCAATCGCTGAAGATCACAAAGAGCCTCTTACTGATTCTACTGATCTCTCGGCCATGCTTGCTTCCATGGAGTCTGAAAGCACTAATCAAGAATCACAAGAAGCTAAGTCAAACTCCACAGATTCTACTGATCTTTCAGCCATGCTTGCTTCCATGGAGTCTGAAAGCACTGATCTAGATTCACAAGAAGCTAAGTCAATCGCTGAAGATCACAAAGAGCCTCTTACTGATTCTACTGATCTCTCGGCCATGCTTTCATCAATGGAATCCGAAAGCACTGATCAAGAAGCCAAGGCTGATACTAAAGCTCAATATACGGCACCTCACGTTGAAGCCTCTAAAGAATTTGCTATTGGCGAAACCTTGGCTGTTACCCCAACACTCAGCACTTCTGAGGCAGCATCAGATAATCCAGCGCAATTGGCCACAGAGCTTGATCCGACTCTCGACGAAGAAGCGCCTAATTCACTCAATAATTTAGCTGAATTACAAAAGAGTCAAAGTAACAACTCACATATTTCTTCCATTAATCCTTTGAAGGAAAGTGCTCTTGATAAAGATGCCTTTATGGCCGATCAGCTTTCCAAGCTTATGGAAGAAGCTAAAGCTCCTAAAGAAAATCCCCTTGTTGCTGAAACCCTTGCGAAACACAATCTCATTGAGGATTTAGAAAGTTCTATCTCTCAAGATCTCCAAAAAAATATTTCTTCATTAAAGCAAGAGCAGGGCACCCAACTCCATACGGCAACCACAGATACTGCTCTTGAACGTGAGTTCTTGCTTAAAGATCTTGAAAGCACGATCTTACCAAGTGCAGAAACTGAAACCGACTTTCCTGATTTTGAAAACGATCTTGAAGCTTTAAGTTCGAAGAAATCTACACCCAACTTTGAAGATCTCTTTACAACCGCACCTCTCGAACCTACTGAAGCGAAAAAAACGCAACCTACATCTGCGGCTATGCCCCCAAATCCACTGTCGCGCTTCAAAGGTTCTGATAATGTCAGCAAAGGGCGGAGTGCGCGTATTCAAGAAGCTTTAGGCAAAAACGAACCCAAACAAGCCTCAAAGACCTATACACCTAATACCCGCAACACACTGAACGCATCTAATGATACTTTAAATCAAGAAAATTTTTTGAAAGATCCTAATCTAGATCCCAATTTACTTGCAGAAGTATCTACGCGTACGCGGTCTATGGCTGAAATCTTAGCAGAGCAGGGCGATATCAAAGGTGCTCTCGATATTTATCATGAACTAGAGCGCAAAGCACAATCTTCAACCGAAGCAAATGATTTTAAACAGCGGATTAATACTTTAAAGGCTAAGCTTTCATCTACATCTAAAGAAGATCTGAAAGTAGCTGACTCTGAACCTACTGAAGATCGGAGTCGTGTGTTAACATTATTGGAACAATTATCAGAACGTCTTGAAGCCCGAGCGCAAATCTAGGTTTCGTTTAGTTGTAGTTTTGGAGAAAAGCGTGACTCATAATAAATTATCTTGGATCATTCTTTTAAGTGCGCTTGGTCTTGCGACAGGTTGTAGTTCCTATCAACCCACAAAAGATGTGTGGAAGGGCACAAAAAATCTGTGGTATACTTACGCAAGCCCACCTGCATCGGTGAATTATGAGGAAAAAGGCAATCTATCTGTTGGTGATTTACGTTTGTCCCAAAGCATGATTGGCATCGATAAAGAATTAGAAAAATTCCAACGTGTCATGCTCAACGCAGATCGGCCTCCAACCAATGAATGGATCGCTAATTTTCTCGTTAACTTTCCTTGGATGAATGGTATTGCTGGTGTCAAATACGATGGCACCATCTTAGGTCAGGAGCCTGCAACTAGTCTCAAGGAATTGGATTACATTCCTTTATTATATGAGGACAAAAAACAAAGACGTACGGCCTTACGCGGCGATGTGCAAAATACACCTTTAGGGCCTGAAGTCTTATTGGCTGCGCCCCTCTATGAAAGCGCAGAATTCCTAGGCATTGTTGTGGCGCATTTTGATATGCGCTCTTTGGCCACCTTTTCACAAGACGCAGACAGATTAGTCATCTTAAGTCCTCAAGCCCTGTTATGGCCTGGCGGTTATGACTTTGCTCAAACACCCCTGGCTGGCCAAGATTGGGCCAAAATCTGTCGGGAAAGTACCCAAGGTGTCTGCACAAACAGCCATGGTAAATTTATCTACCAAGTGCGTTACATCGGCAATCTACCTTTGGTCTTTGCTGTAGCTGAAGCTGACACTTTCCCCAAAGGCAATGGCTCTGTCGATCAAGGCAAAGCGTATTTTCCTGAAAAACGCGAGAAGTTGCCGCCACCACCACAACCAGAGCGCAAAGAACGCAAGGAAAAGGGTATCCCAATCTTTGGTGGCGATGCAGGCACTACGCCGCCTGAATTAAGCACACCTGGTGCTGAAGAAGAGCCTACACCGGTACATACACCAGAGAAAGAACAGGTTGAAGAAAAACGTCCTAAAACACCTTTGACAAGCAAGCCACGTCCTGAACGTCGCAGAACTCGTGTCCAAGAACGCTCCCTCGAAGGTGAAAACGTGCGCATTGAGCCTATCACACGGCGCGAACGCAGACCTGTACAGGTCAAACCAGATCTTAACCTGCCATCAACAGAAGTGCCAACCTTACCTGGCGGTCGTCCAAGTCCCTTTGGTGCACCAACACCTAAACCCGAGAAACCATCTACATCTACACCTGCTACAACTACTACTCCGCCCCAAGACATGCTCCCCGGTGGCCGTCCAAGCCCCTTTGGCACACACAAAACAACACCTGCTCCAGAAACAACACCTGCTGCACCACAACCTCCAAAAAGCCAAGAACCTGCGACTTTACCTGGTGGGCGTCCGAGTCCGTTTGGATCGTAAATATATATTGGTGTGATTGTAAAAATAACCAAATAAGATGTCGTGTTTAGATTAAGGAGTCAACATGGCTGACGTTACAGTTACTGAACATTTATTGTTCCATCAAAAACGTACTCCCCATGCCACTGGTAAATTTACCGGTCTGCTCTATGACCTGATTTTGTCTGGCAAAACCATTTCAAGACGTATCAATAAAGCCGGTTTACTTGATATTCTTGGTGGCACAGGCGAAATCAACGTCCAGGGCGAAAATGTGCAAAAGCTTGATGACATTGCCAACCGTATCATGATTTACCGCATGGAACGTTCTGGTGCCGTCTGTGCCATGAGTAGCGAAGAAGAAGAATCATTGATTCGTGTAGGACCCGAATTTCCCCGTGGCGATTATATCTTAATTTTTGACCCCCTGGATGGCTCCTCCAATATTGATGTAAACGTCAATGTGGGCACGATCTTTTCAATTCACAGACGTCCTGAAGGGCGCACTGGTGAGGTCACACTGGATGAAGTGTTGCGCCCAGGCTCCCAACAGGTAGCGGCAGGCTACATTCTCTATGGTCCATCCACGATGCTTGTTTTATCTACAGGCTCTGGCGTGCATGGATTCACATTGGATCCTGGTGTGGGCGAATTTTTGCTCTCCCATCCTGACATGAAGATCCCTGAGCAAGGCCATATTTATTCCATTAATGAGGGCTATTCACGCTATTGGGATGCCACAACCGAAGAAGTGGTGGATTATTTTCACCATTGCGAAACTCCTACAGGTGGTGCTTACTCAGCACGTTATGTGGGCTCACTAGTTGCTGACTTCCACCGTACTTTAATTTACGGTGGTATCTATATGTATCCACCTGACTCACGTAAACCAAAAGGCAAACTGCGTTTAATGTGTGAAGCAGCTCCCTTAGCCTTTTTGGCCGAGCAAGCAGGTGGCAAAGCCATTAATGGTTCCCAACGCATCCTAGATCTTGTCCCAGAAAAATTACATGCCCGCACGCCTCTCTTCATTGGTTCCAAAAAAGATGTTGAAGCTGTTGAGCGGATCTATCAACGCCACAATCAAGCTAAATCTTAAGACTAAATATTTAGGCGTGCTGACACCTAAGTTATCATCATTGCACTAAATACACATGCCCCGGTAGGGAGTAATCCATACCGGGGCTAAACTTTTGTTTATACAAAGCGTGGAAATACCAATTAAGAGAAGAAGAGCTTAAATTATGGCAAAACAACTTGCTTATGATATCTATTAAATTAGTTCTCAAATGAAATCTATCATTGCTTTGAATACATCAAGATTGTAGATGATTTTTTACAACATATTATGCATGCATATACTATATGAATTTACATTAATAATAAAAGATATTCATGCTCTTGCACCCAACTCTCTGCTTGACACATAAGACGTGTAACATATCTTGCCTTGCCACGACATCTATGTTAGAAAGTTGTCAGATAAAGACAGCTACCATTTTTTTACGGCATTTAGTCAGAACATCTATGCATAACCTTGCAAACTCACATTTTTTGGGAAATCTTGAGCATATGCCAAGACTTCCACGCACAAAAAGCACTCTTGGCGCGAGACTTTTGACCTTTAAAACGCTTATCTTGAATAATGTCTTATAAAATCCTGTGTCTTGGAATTGAAACCTCCTGTGATGAAACAAGCTTAGCGCTAGTAGGTGATGGTGAACTTTTGGGTCACGTCCTAGCTAGTCAAAGTGAATTGCATGCCCTTTTTGGCGGCGTAGTCCCCGAATTAGCCTCACGAGAACATTACCGCTATATTGGCAAATTATTTGATGAATTAATGCAGCGCACGCAGCTTGATATTCACGCTATTAACACCATTGCTGTTGCCAGAGGGCCTGGGCTTTTGGGCAGTCTCCTTGTGGGGGTAGCCTTTGCCAAAGCTCTAGCCATAGGCCTCAATGCCCGCATAATTGGCGTAAATCATCTCCATGCACACCTCTTAGCAGTAGGTCTTACACAAAAGATACCATTTCCCAGTCTAGGCTTACTAGTCTCAGGGGGCCATACCAATATTTATCGCCTCGAAGCACCTAATCGCATTGAGCAACTTGGCAAAACTCTAGATGATGCTGCAGGTGAAGCGGTTGATAAAATTGGCAATCTCTTGGGGTTTCCTTATCCTGGAGGTGCGCTCTTAGATCAAGCCGCCCAATTGGGCAAGCCTAGTCTTGCTTTTACCTTGCCTTATCTGCATAATAACAACCTCGATTTCAGCTTTAGCGGCTTAAAAACAGCAGTAGCAACCTACATTCAGCAAAATTTACAACCTTTAAATTATGCGCGGCCAGTCACTGATGTAACAACTCTACCTGCGGCTGTGTTAGATTTATGCGCATCCTTTAATCTAGCCATTGCTAAAACCCTTGTTATCAAAGTGCACAGGGCCCTAGAACACGAAAGAGACCTCCAACATGTGCTTTTAGCTGGAGGCGTTGCTGCTAATTCGTGCTTACGCCAAGAACTTACGCAACTTACCCATGACTTACACATGTCTTTACATGTGCCGACACCATTATTTTGTACCGATAATGGTGCCATGATTGCCTATGCTGGCTATTTACTTGCCAATCTTGGTCTTGAGCATGATCTTGACTTTGAGACAATTCCTCGAGGCCGCATCATCCCCAATGATTACAAAAGTCAATCTTAACACTTGTTGAAAACATAAATTGCTAAAGAAGAAAAGATTCTCTTAGTGCCAAAAGCACATAATTAATATTAGTGTCAAGACTTACCATGTGATTTTGCACATATTTTAGGTACGCATTATTCTACTTCTAAGTAGTCAATTATAACCACATAATTTAGAGGAGTCCACTACATGGCTGAACAAGTTACTGATTCCACCTTTGAAACTGCTGTGGTTAAATCTCAATTACCTGTTTTAGTAGATTTTTGGGCTCCCTGGTGCGGTCCATGTCGTGCTATGGGTCCAATCATTGATAAGGTTGCCGAACAATTTCAAGGTAAAATAGCTGTATATAAGATGAATGTTGATGAAAATCTCATGACTCCAGCTAAATTTAACATTAAAGCTATTCCCACCTTAATTCTCTTTAAAAACGGCCAAGCCATTGATGAACATACTGGCGCACTGTCTTTAGATGACCTTGTGGACAAAATTAATACTAAGGCTCTTGCATGAAGACATATGACAGTCTAGTCATTGGCGAAGGTCCAGCAGGGGTTACTGCAGCGCTCTATCTCTGCCGTTCGGGCTGCTCTGTGCTCTTAGTTGAACAAATGACTACTGGCGGGCAAATTCTGCAAACTTCTGACCTTGATAATTACCCAGGCTATCCCCATGGCATCAAAGGTTATGAATTAGCAGACCTCTTCGCAGCCCATCTGGAGGGTTTAGCCAATTTAGAACGCCTGACAGCCAGTGTTACCCAAGTAACAGGCGTTGCCGGAGATTTTACCGTTAACTTTAGTCAAGGTGATCCTATAAAAGCGCGGACAGTGCTTGTGTGCACAGGCGCTAAACATCGCCAACTTGGCGTACAACGGGAACAAGAATTAACTGGCCACGGTGTTTCTTATTGCGCTTTATGTGACGGTAATTTCTTTCGTAACAAAGATGTTGCAGTAGTGGGTGGTGGTAACGCTGCCTTAGAAGAATCTTTATATCTTGCTAACATTGTCTCAAAAATTCATCTCATTCATCGCAGGGATGCTTTTAGGGGCCGCAAAGTCTATCAAGATCGACTGCTAAGCCAAACAGATAAAATTCAAACGCATTTATCATGTGTTGTTGAGGCTTTGCACGGCAGTAAAGATTTAGAAGGTATCACCATCAAAAACCTGAACACAAATGCTACTGAAGAAATTGCTTGTGAAGCAATTTTTATCTATGTGGGTTTTGAACCTATTACGACTTTCCTTCCTGAGACGTTGAAAAAAGATCCTGCAGGCTTTATTATTACTGATACTGAAATGAATTCAAGTATTCCAGGAATTTTTGCAGCAGGTGACATCCGTTCAAAATCATGCCGTCAGGTTATAACCGCAGCTGGTGATGGCGCGACTGCCGCGCAAGCCGCTTTTGTTTTCCTGGAACAACTCCATGCCTAATTTTTTCCTTCGTCCTTGGATACTTCTGACGTTGTTATTGCTTTGCGGATGTGGCATTATTGATATGATCTATCTGCCGCCAGCAGAAGATACAGCTCAAGAATTATATGAAGCTGGCAATGATGCTATGAGCGAAAAAAATTACGTAAAAGCTGTAGAATACTATAATAAATTACGTGATACGTATCCTTTTAGTCCCTACACCCTCGAAGCAGAACTTTCGCTTGCCGATGCTTATTTTCTCGATGAAGAATATGAACTGGCAGCTGAAACGTATAAAGACTTTGAGTCACTGCATCCAAGGCATCAAGCTATTCCATATGTAGTTTATCAGACGGGAATGTCGCTAATGAAGCAATTCCGCTCCATTGATAGAGCGACCACTATTCTTGAAGAGGCCCATGCCAACTTTAATCGTGTCTGTACCATGTACCCGGATACACCTTATGTGTTGGGCGCTCAAGAAAACATGCTCAAATGTCGCAAGTTGATGGCTGAGCATGAGTTGTATATTGCGGATGTTTTTTGGCATATGAAAAAATATGGTGTAGCTTGGAAACGATATGACTACATCGTGCAAAATTTCAGTGATGTACCCGAAATAGCTGATCATGCCAAAGAAAAAGCTTTATCTGCTTATCGCCTCCACACTGAAACTGAAGCCAAAAGCATACGTGAAGAACGCGAAGGATCATGGAAAAATTGGTTTAAATGGTTGTAAAATATACAACTTGAATTTTTTGACTATATTAAGTGCGCTTAAACTAAGACATGCGGCTTCATTATCTCAAAGTACTTAGATGATGAAGCCGCTTTTTTTATCTACGTATTTAGCAAATAGAAAACTTTCTAAAAATACGCATAATTGTAATTATTATTTCTTAATTTTATCAAAATAGTTTTTCACTCAATTTCCTGCATAATAATGTGCTTAAATTGTGTTGAATAAAATACTAAAACTCATTTACTTAAGACGTAAAAAACGCCTGTATTTGCGGGCTTTTTGAAGAGAAGTAGCTCTGTTGCAGGTATTACATCTAAATTAATCTGCAACCAAGAGTATTATGTGACCTAGTCACCTAGTCGGTAGTGAAAGATTCTAAATTTAAGCTTTAATCTCTTCTCGATAAAGATTTTTTGAAACGACTAGTAGCTTAGGCATCTATTGTTGCATGATTTTTTCAATAACATGTTTTTACTGAAAATCATAAATCTAAAAACGTATTCATAACTAAAATGTACTCTCCACCCAACATTTCTTCTCAGGGGAGCCTCAAAAAGTTGGAAAGTGCTGTATTTTTAAAACCTATACACAAATTTGTATTGGAGGCTAAATGCTAGGTAAAAATTTTGTCATGAAATTTGTATGTATAGCGTTCCTATCGCTAATTCTTTTTGCTTGTGGCGACTCCAATCCACTCATAGGATCGTGGAAGACGGCTGTAGACTCTAATCATTCCGAATTGAAGCAGCTCGGCAATTTAATTAATGCACTGTCCGACAATATTTCATTTATATTTACAGAAAAAGAACTAATTGTTAAACAGGGCGGAAGAGAAGATCATGATCAAATTCAGTATCGCAAAAATTCTGATAAAAGTTGGTCTATAACGACAGATGGTGGTAAGGTATGGAATGAAGTGATATTTGTAGACAATGATACTATCGAATTGGCAAGAGGTGTAATGGGCCTGAATTTGCGACTAAAAAGAATGAAAAATTAGATCTCAATTTCTAATAAAGATAAGAAAATGTTTGCAAGAACGTGTATTTTTTTGAAAATAAAGAGTTTGTACATTAATTTCAATACTAGTCTAAATTTTCTTATAAAATAATGCTAGATGCTTATGACATTGTGTAATTTATTTATAAAAAATTATTGCAAATGTGCAATATTATACATGTTAAAAATATCTAGATAAATAATCTAAATCGTGTAGGGGAGGATTCGTCCACCCCTACCACGCCACGCGGACGTGCGGTTCCAGCATCAGTTGGTTCCTTGTCACTTCAAGTTTAGCATCTTGATTTCCCAAAGCAAGCTGTCTCAGTGCAAAGGAGGATTGCATGCAACATTACAACCTTAAATACTCGTCCACATATACATCGCAAATACTTACACTGGTATCTTGAGTCCAATACAATTTTGCTTTATCAAGCTTTTTTTTGCTAAATACAAAATCAGTTAGTGTTAAAATAGAGAATCTTAATAATCTTAATATCTAGACAAGAAAACATAAAAATTCATCCATGAAAAAATTTTGATCAGTTTTGCTTGCATAAGCTTTGCGCATATTTGTGTCGCTTGCAATCAAGTATATATTAAGTAAATGTTCGAAAAAGTTATCAAGTATAGTTTAGAACATAAAAAACAGTTTTAAGCGTTTCTGCCGATTTTAACTTCCCCCAAGGCAAATGAATTCTTCAGTCTTTTAATACATACATAATATTACTTATTTCGATGCTGCCAATTTGAACGAGTGCTGGTTGAAGCAGTTTGTTCATGAGTTGCATAAGAAAGCAGTTTTTCTTCTTGCGCTACAAAACAAAAACAATGTGGTATAGAACAAGTTTTTTTCTTTTGAAAACTTGCGTTGATTTAATCAGCTTTCTCTCTATACATGTATATACTTAAACTTAGCCTAAATATCAAGGATAGTGACGTCATTTATTTTCGTTAGAGGATACCATAAAAAACTATTTGGCCAAGATAGGTCAAGAGACTTATACACAAAAACTCGCAACTATAATAGAATATCAGGATTATTATGGATCAATCTTCATATACAACAAAAAAACAACAAAATAATTCAATTAATAATATATTTAAGCATGTGCATGGCGCATTTTTTTATTCTCTTGATGGCTTTAAAAGTGTATTTCAAGATGAAATTGCCTTTAGATTAATCTTGCTTGAAGCAATAATTTTAATACCTATAGCACTAATGTGCACAAATAGTTGGATCTCAACTATTTTGCTGATTTTACCTAATATAATTTGTATCATTGTAGAATTATTAAATACATCAATTGAAAATACTCTTGATCGTATTTCATTAGAAATTCACCCTCTTGTTAAAAAAGCAAAAGATATGGGTAGCGCTGCTCAAATGACATCTCAATTATTTTTATTACTAGTATGGATCGTATATTTATGTAAAAATTGATTATGTATTGTCTAATCAAATTAACTAATGTTATTAATTAAATATGATCAGTTTAAATAACTATATAAATAGAGTACTCTGTATCGATAATGTAGTTAATGATTAAAAGATCCATTAGTACTTATAGTTTAGTTATTTTAAATCTTAGTCTCACAAATTAATGTTCTCAGGTTATGCTGAAATTTTTAGGTTGTGCTAAAATTTTGCATGTAGCTTTGATAGAGCCTTGTTTGCCAAGCATTGTTTATGTTTTGCGTTTCAAAAAAAATTATCAAACATATTGCTGTAAGTTCAATTGATATCACAATAACACTCAAAGATTGGGTGTTGGCATTTTGGGGCGCAGCTTTTTTAAGGCAACAATCGAAAAAATATTTTACAGCAATTTAATATATTTAATATATTTGATATATCAAATATAATACTGTCTATAACTGAAACGTGTATTGTATACATGCTGATTAGTTCAAGATAGGCAATTTGATACACTTAAAACATTGTGCTCATATTTTATGAAAGATTTTAGGCGCATAACATAGAACAATATAAAAACTTTATTATCTTAGTATTAATTCTTGATATAAATATTTTATCAATACATTATGCATATAAATTAAATTGTATTGTTTAATTATCTTATAACACTATTCATATATCAATATAATACATCTATTATACATCTCGTATCTATTTATTATTTCATATATTCTATATTCTATTAGCTATTTCAATACATATTAATTATCTTATATTCCATTATTTAATATAAATTAATATAAATTAATATAAATTAATATACATCCTATAGATCAATATTAATCACGATCAATCACTACAACAATAAAAAACCTCCATGCTCATGGAGGCTATCATAGATATACATGCGATATAGATATAGATATAGTTTTAGTATTCTAATGATACAAGCTATCCATCCATACTTTTTAATTCAAAATTATCTTCTAGCACCCAAATGCCTTCAGGACATACACCTACACAAATGCCACAGCCAATACAGAGTTCAGCATTTGAGGTATAAACAACCTGTTCATTTTGTACTTCACGGCTAATGGCTGCTTCAGGACAATTGACAGCACAGATGCGACAATCGCGACAGGAATTTACTCTTTTATCTTTCTCTTTGGGAGCCGCACCCAAGTTATTGCGCCATATGGGCACACGTAATCTATAAATGCCACGAGCCACTAAGCCATTTGACGCAAATTTATCAGGAAACACATCTTGGAAGATGCCGCCACTAATCCAAGATTCAAGGCGAAAATCCTGGAGAGAGCGGCGTGTGACAGGGGTATAGCTCTGATTTGGCACAATCTTCTGCCAGAGAGAAAATTTGCTAAGCTCATCAAGGGCAGATATTTGATTGATTTTGGCTAAAAATTGCGGCAAACCTTGGCGTAAAAAGCTCTCATCATCAGCATTTAAGGCTTTAACACACACCTCAGGCGTCAGCTCAGGGATTTTCCCCCGCACATAGACTGTGCCGCCAACCATCCCAATACAGGGCCTATCCCCTAGTACTGATTGCCTTTGATCTACATCCATGCCGCAGATCACAGCCTTGCCACCAAGCATAAATTCAAATGAAAAACTCCCTGTGGATTTATAAATCCAGAGTTCAGGATCATCTGCTGTGGGATCTTTCTTCATGAGCGAGCCACTTCTTGTGCCGGCTCTGCCCGCAATATAAATTTTACCCTCGGCAGCACTGTGGCCTGCTGTATCGCCGCAATCACCAAGTACCGTAATTTCTCCCCCTGCATTCAGCCAACCCACATCTGCTGGTGCTGACCCTTGCACCACAATCTCTGTGTTGCTTAAGGCCATGGCACCAACCCTTTGCCCTGGATTTGAGATCCAAAACTGCAGTTTTGTGCCATCTTTATTCCACAATGGGCCCCCCAAATCGTGTTGGCCTTGGGCAGCTATGGTAAATTGTGTTTCCCCTTGGGCTACTTGCTCGGCTATTCTCAGCAACAAGTCTTGTGTCGACATCCGCTTTTGATTCTCAAATGAATTCAGGTAAAACATAACTCTTCCCTCAAGAACTAGCAGGCATAAGCTATTCCTAATTTTTGCGCAACAGCATAATCAGATGTGATCAAAGCATCACTGCGGCCAACCGGAAGTGAACTATTGCCAATGGGAGCTAATAATTTTTTTAATTCACTATCAAAGGTCAAGACATAATTGACAATGGCTTCAGCACCACGGTCAATATCAAGTCTCTTGATCAAGCGTGGATCTTGTGTACAGATGCCTGTGGGGCATTTCCCTGTATTACATTGGTTACACCGCCCATGTTCATCGCCCACACAGCCTAAAAGTTGCAATAAGATTTTGCCCACAAAAACGCCATTGGCACCCAAACAGATCAATTTAAAGCAATCTGCTGCGGCTTGACCTGTTAAACCTACGCCACCACCAACCCACAAGGGAATCTGGCCTTGTAAACCTTGGGCCACACTGGTTAAATAACAATCGCGTAATTTGGATACAATGGGATGTCCTGTGTGTTCCAGGGAGATTTCACAGGCAGCACCTGTGCCACCTTGCAAACCATCTAAGAAAAAGCCACCTGAAATATGGTATGGATCCCGCAATAAATTATTGTACACGGCAACAGATGTTAAGGACGCTGCACACTTAATGACAACAGGCACTCTAAAGCCAAAGGCCGCATTCAAAGACAAGTGCATTTTTTGCACACTTTCTTCAATGGAATAGAGCCCTTGGTGGGTTGGGGGGGAGTGCAGGGCAGTTTCAGGAACCCCCCTAATTGCTTGAATATGTGGGGCCACCTTCTTTTTGGGTAAGAGCCCACCATCTCCAGGTTTGGCACCTTGGCCGATTTTGATAATGATCCCTGCAGGATCTGTGCGCATCAAGGGGAGCGATTTAATGATCCTATTCCAGCCAAAATGGCCTGAGCCAATCTGCAAGAGCATGTATTTCAACTGCTCACTTTTGAGTAATTTGAGCGGCATGCCGCCTTCACCAGAACACATCCTAACTGGCAAATGGCATTCTTCATTTAAATAAGCACAGGCTAGGGCAATGGCTTCCCAGGCTCTAGTTGAAATGGCACCAATTGACATGTCTGAGAAGAGCAGGGGGTAGATCCAGCGTACAGGCGGGCAGTTTTTTTCTAAACTCAAACTTTGTCCATCCACCTTTAAGGGCAGATCCTGGGCCTTTAAGATGCGCCCTAAGGGGGCACGTAAATCAAAGGTGTGACGTTCAGAATCAAGGGCTGGATCGGTCATCTGACTTATGCGTCCAACCATGATCTTATCAAGGGTGCGCAAGCTATAGCTGCTTGCCCGTCCTCCGCGCTTGATGACCCCTTGGGTGCGAGCCAGTAAATTCTTGCGTGACTCAGGATTAGCTTCAATGCTTAGGGCCTGATTGGGACAGACCTTCACACACATGCCACACCCCACACACGCATGGGCTAAATCAGTCTTTTGTCTAATGACAAAGAGAATTTTCTTTTTATGACCTTGTTTAGCGCCTTCCTGTGTGGGCTCATGTTTGCGCACCTGGGGTGCCACCTCAATGGCATTGAAACTGCATTGTGCCACACAAGATCCGCACATGATACAGATATCAGGATTATAATGGATAATAAAATCTAGATCATTAACCGTAATATCTTGTGTTGTCACTGTTTCCATCGCTTGACCTCAAGAGCATTATTAATAGTAATGAGTTCGCGTTCTGTGGTATAGATATCTTCAGAGAGATTGCGGTGGGGTAAAATGGCGTTTAAACCACAGACCTCTGAAGAAATCGCCACAAGATTCTTATCGCGCCCAATAACTACAGGCCGCAATTTTTTCGCATCACACACGCTAACTAAAGTGGAATCAGGGAGCATGGCAATGATGGTATTGGGCCCATTAATTTCAAGATTGGCTAGTGATTTACGAATTAACGCTAACACCTTGGCATCAGGCCGCTCTTGGGCCTCTTCTGGGAGAAGTGGTGTGATCACATGTTTAAAATAGTTAATGGGCCATTTTAATTCATGTAAAACATAGTGCAATGAATATAAAAAGGTCTGTGAGTCAGACTCAAAACCAATATATCCACGATGCAATGATTTTTGTAATTCCATATTTTTGGTGAAAAAGGTATTTTCACCATTGGCGCAAAGCGTATAGCCTTGGATAAAAAATGGATGTGCCGCATAGCGGACAATATCATAGTTGGTATTTTGTCTACACTGTACTACGATATTTTTGGCAAGCAAGCGACTGTCATCATCCCATAGATGAAAATAGGTGGCAATATCGTAAGGATCACCAATCTCTTTGAGAGTCAACACATCAGGCCAAAATGAATAGACATAGCCATTATTGTCGACACTTAATAACTCACGTAATTCAAGACGCGAATCTAAGAGAAAATCTTCCCGTGCTGCTTGGCTACGATATTGATAAATTTCAGGTAAATCATAGGTGCGAAACACATAGCGGGGCATCGCTCGAATATTGAGATTTTGATTCTTGCAAACATCAGGTACCCATTGCGCTAGTTGCACAAAGCCATGTTGTTCCATATAGGCATTCACCAATTGAATGCCTTTATCGGTACACGCCATCGACAACAAGGGCTTATCTTTATAATGCACAAAGGCCCCTGCTAAATCTTGCATCACAAGGGCAAAACCAGAATTATCATGCCCTTCTTGTTGGGGGAGCATCAATTCAAGAGCAATTTTTGGCGAAAATGGTGTTGTACTTTTTATAGCTCCAATTCTACACATATTTTCTACTCTAAATTGCTAAATGTTAAACAAGACTAAATAAGACTTAATCAGGCTGATTAAGTCTTATTTATGTCTATTTTTGCTTTAAACAAGAAAATTGTCGGTTAAAGTTAGCCTTGCATCTTGTGAGAGAAAGTAAAAAATTTTGTTAATTTTCTTCTTTTAAATGCATAAATCATGATATATCTAATTTTTTGCATGTATTAAGATTTTAGTAGATCAAAAAATACTAATGAATCCACAATAACTCTTTATATTTAGGTAATTGCCATAAATTATCATCAAGCAGTGTTTCAAGTTTATCAGCATATTTACGACAGGTTTGCATGGCAGGCAAAATTAAATCGCGTGATAGAATCGCCTGTTCTTTACTTGTTTGTGCAGACTTAGTTTTTGCAACATTTTCTTCTAAGATATGAGTCGCTGCAACTAACGCACTGATTTCATGCTTAAGTACTTTAAAGGTCTCTTGCTCACAGGCAGAACCGTCACTTGTCACTTGTTGCACATAAAAAAGCGTCTTGGCTGCTTGATATTCAGCCTTTTGGGCTGCTGGTAAAATTTTTGTGCGCAACATATCGAGGAAAACCTTGGCCTCAATACAAATGGTATTGGCGTAATTTTCAAGCAAGATTTCCTGCCGTGACAACATCTCTTTTTGGTTTAAGACCTTATGGCGTAAAAAGACCTCTTGCACATTTTGATCTGTATAATGTAAAAGGGCATCAACGGTGTTGTTATAATTGGGTAAACCGCGTTGCTCTGCCTCCTTCTTCCATTCTTCAGTATAACCATTACCATTAAAGATAATATTTTGATGTTCTTGAAATAAACGGGGTAAGAGCTCTTGCAAGGCTTGATTTAGGTGAATGCCTTGAGAGATCTTTGTCTCAAGTTCTGTGGCAATGTCATCTAAGGCACAGGCAACAGCAGCATTTAAGGCAATGTTCACAGGAGCAATTGATTGGGAAGAACCCACAGCTCTAAATTCAAATTTATTGCCTGTGAAGGCAAAAGGACTTGTGCGATTGCGGTCACTTAGATCTAGGGGCAGGGGTGGGAGGGTTGAGACACCGATCTCCATCTTGGGCTTATCTTGGCTAACCCCATGCCCATGATGCATGATCTGCTCAATCACATTGGTTAATTGCTCACCTAGGTATACCGACAAAATTGCTGGCGGCGCTTCATTGGCACCCAAGCGGTGGTCATTGCCGGCCCCAATGGTACCTAGACGCAAGACCTGACTGTGTTTATGCACAGCCCTAAGCACAGCAGCCAAAAAGACTAAAAATTGGGCATTATCTTGGGGCGTTTGCCCGGGATTTAGGAGATTTTGCCCTGTTGAATCACACATAGACCAGTTATTATGTTTGCCACTACCATTGACGCCAGCAAAAGGTTTTTCATGGAGCAGACAGATAAACCCGTGTCTTGGCGCAATATGGCGCATCAAATTCATGATGAGCATATTATGGTCACAGGCCGTATTGGCATCTTCAAAGACTGGTGCCAATTCAAATTGCCCTGGGGCCACTTCATTGTGGCGGGTCTTGGCTGGGATACCTAAGGCCAAAAGCTCTTGTTCCAGATCTTGCATGAAGCTTAAGACCCGTTCAGGGATGGAGCCAAAATAGTGGTCAGCCATCTCTTGCCCTTTGGGTACCTGCGCTCCTTGTAAGGTGCGCCCACAGAGCATGAGATCTTCCCGTAAGAGGGCTAGATTCTTATCCACCAAGAAATATTCCTGTTCAGGCCCAACCATTGCTTGCACAGAGGTCGCTTCGAGATTGCCAAATAGGCGCAAAATTCTTAGGGCTTGGGTTGAGAGAGCATCTATGGAGCGCTGGAGAGGGATCTTGCGGTCTAAGGCCTCGCCTGAATAGGAGTAGAAAAAGGTTGGAATGTGTAGGGTTGCACCAAAGGGCTGCTTAATAATAAAGGCCGGAACCGTGGGATCCCAGGCTGTATAACCGCGGGCTTCAAAGGTTGAACGGAGACCACCTGAGGGAAAGGAGGAAGCATCAGGTTCCCCTGTGATCAACATTTTGCCAGAGAATTCACTGATCACTTGCCCATTTTGGGTTGGGGAGAGAAAGGCATCATGCTTTTCTGCAGTTAAGCCAGTCATGGGTTGAAACCAGTGGGTATAGTGGGTAGCCCCACGTTCAATGGCCCAATCCTTCATGGCATTAGCCACCACATCAGCAATTTGAGGATTTAAGCGTTGCCTTTGATTAATGGTGCGTTCTAGCTCTTGATACACGGCATGGGGCAGATGTTTGCGCATGGCAGCTAGCCCAAAGACATTTTCCCCGTAGATATCACTAGCTTGCAGACCCCATTTTTCTGGTTGCGCCTTCACAGGTGCATTTTGCAAAGTTGCCAAAAGGGCTGCATGTCTTGCAGAATTCATAAATGGCTCCTTAAAAAAACTACAGCTTAAATTGCTTGTGATCCACGTTCACCCGTCCTAATTCTGATGGCATCAACCACTTCACTTACAAAAATTTTGCCATCACCAACTTTGCCTGTACGCACCGTAGAGACCACTGTATTAATGACGGATTCAACTTGCTCATCATCGAGGACAATTTCAATTTTGACCTTAGGTAGAAAATCTATTTGATAAATGGCGCCGCGATAGACTTCTGTATGTCCATGTTGTCTACCATAACCACGAATATCAGTATAATTCATGCCATGGAGATCAAGTTTAGCTAAGGCATCGCGCAAGACCTCGAGCATGCCTGGACGTAAAATAATTTCTACTTTCTTCATATATTACCTATTGATATGCTATGCTTGATTTTTAAGTATGTTGATTGATTATTTCTTGTACACTCAACTTGTAAGATATCGATAATATTTATATCATTAATAATTATTTTTCATATGTAGCAAGATTATGTAATTAAACTATGCTTAAAATATAGCAAATGCTATGATATTCTGTGTAAATGTTTTATGGTGTAAGTGATAGCTTATTGATCTCATATATTTATGATAAATAAATCTTTTTCATGTAATATTCTTGTAATTTAGATGATCTATTTATGAGATACTATAGCCACGTTCGTTATGTTCACTAATGTCGAGACCAAGATATTCTGCATCTTGATCAACTCTTAAGCCGATCATTTTATCTACCAAGGATAAGATTAGACGACTTACGATATAGACATACACCCATGTTCCGACAACAGAAACAAATTGAGCGACAAATAACTTGGGATTCCCGTAAAAGAGCCCGTTGACATGGTTAATTGCGCCATTGGCAAAGAGACCTGTTGCTAGTGCCCCAAAGGTGCCGCCAAGGCCATGAATGCCAACCACATCCAAGGCATCATCATATTTGAAACGATTCTTGAGTAAGACACCTCCGTAGCAGAGAGCGCCTCCAATAAAGCCAATGAGCATGGCTGGCAGAAGTGACACAAAACCTGCGGCAGGCGTAATCGCTACAAGTCCGGCCAAGGCCCCGGAGATAATCCCCAAACTTGTGGGTTTACCCATAATCTTCCATTCCACACACATCCAACCAAGGATGCCGCTTGCTGTGGCTAAAT
>JAFTDU010000005.1 GCA_017454005.1 Desulfovibrionaceae bacterium
AATGCTGATTATAATATTACATAAAGTATATTATATAGAATGCTTTATTTATTTTTGTATTCTTAATAATATTTTATAGTGTGAATATTATATAAATTAAATTATTTATAAATAAAAGATTACTTCTATGGTTTTGAGAATATCGCTAACTGTGCTGATATTAATCAAATTTTCAGAGCGATGTGATCATTTGTTTGCAATGTCTATGAAAGTTCTTATTGAACAGTCTAAAAATGGTCTATGATTACAATACGAGCTTTTTAGTGGGAGCATTTGACAATGACTTGATTTAGAAAATAGAATAAAAATTTGTGAGCATTTTCTTTAATGATTACATTAATAATTAACAAAAGTTTATATTATGTTATAATAAAAATAATTATTCATTTAATACATCTATGCTATAGGAGACTATGTATTTAAGTTTATTATTTTTGAGTAATCTAAAAACTAATATATTTATATTATTGATTTAGTGTTTAGTTTTATATTAACATTAATAAAATTTTAATCTAATATTCTGAAAAATTTTGTAGATTGATTTTTCTTTTGAAAAAGTATGTGACGTATTGTATAAATCAAGAGTATACATGTAAAAATATTTATATTACATGTATTTATGGTTACTATATCAATATTATTTATAATTTAAATTGAGCGTATTAGACCAGATAAAATATTTCTTTACATTATATGAAAGCTATGAGATTTAAAGCGTAGCGCTCTGATCTGAAAAGAGCCCGAAAGAGCGGCGCAATTGCCAAGTAGTTGCCCTGTATTATAGTATGATTGGTCTATGTCGTTTTTAAGGGGGCTTAATTTTGAATCAATTTGGTCGTAACATGTTTATTTGGGTGGCCATAGTCCTCGGTATGATTATGGTTTTTAATATGTTCCAACAAACTTCGTCTAATCAGCAGAGGATGTCATATACCGAGTTTTTAAATGAGATTAATAGTGGGCAAATCTTAAGTGTCACCATTCAGGGAAGTACGTTAACGGGAAGATTGGCTGATAATCGTGAAGTACAGTGTTATGCACCTAGGGATTTGACCCTCGTAAACCGTTTGCTTGAGAAAAATGTGGAAATTCGGGCTGATCCGCCTGATGAGCAAGCTTGGTATGTGTCGGTGTTTGTGTCGTGGTTTCCCATGTTGCTTTTGGTAGGTGTGTGGATCTTTTTCATGCGCCAGATGCAAAGTGGGACGGGCCGGGCCATGAGTTTTGGCAGGGCAAGAGCCAGAGTCTTAAATCAAGAGAGTGAAAATAATCGGGTCACCTTTGATGATGTGGCCGGTGTGGATGAAGCCAAAGAAGAATTGTCGGAAGTTGTGGAATTTCTTTCTAACCCCAAAAAGTTTACGCGCTTGGGGGGGCGGATTCCCAAAGGGGTCTTATTGGTTGGCCCTCCCGGGACAGGCAAAACCTTGTTGGCAAGGGCTGTAGCTGGTGAAGCAGGGGTGCCCTTTTTCTCAATTTCTGGCTCTGACTTTGTGGAAATGTTTGTGGGTGTTGGCGCCTCGCGCGTCAGGGATCTATTTGTCCAAGGCAAGAAGAATGCGCCGTGTTTGATCTTTATTGATGAAATTGATGCTGTGGGGCGCAAGCGTGGAGCAGGTCTTGGGGGCGGTCACGATGAGCGGGAGCAAACCTTAAATCAGCTGCTTGTGGAAATGGATGGTTTTGAGAGCAATGAGGGTGTTATTTTAATTGCAGCGACCAATAGACCGGATGTCTTGGATCCAGCCCTCTTGCGGCCAGGCCGATTTGATCGGCAAGTGGTTGTGCCAACCCCTGATTTACGTGGGCGGCGCAAAATCTTAGATGTACATACCAAAAAGACACCTTTGGGCAAGGATGTGAATTTAGATCTGATTGCCAAAGGCACCCCTGGGTTTTCTGGCGCTGATCTTGAGAACTTGGTCAATGAAGCAGCCTTGCAAGCGGCCAAGCAGAACCAGAATAAACTGGTCATGGATGATTTTGAGTTTGCCAAAGATAAAGTGTTGATGGGGCGTGAACGGCGCAGTTTAATCTTGTCTGATGAAGAAAAGCGCATTACAGCTTATCATGAAGGCGGACATGCTCTAGCTGCCCGTCTCTTGCCTGGTACAGATCCAGTACATAAGGTTACCATTATCCCACGTGGACGTGCCTTAGGTGTGACCATGCAGTTGCCGGATGAAGATCGGCATGGTTACTCACGTAAGTGGTTAAAGAATAATCTTGTGGTACTTTTAGGTGGACGTGTAGCTGAAGAAATTGTCTTCCAAGAAGTAACTACAGGTGCTTCAAATGATATTGAACGAGTGACGAATACTGCGCGTAAGATGGTCTGTGAATGGGGTATGAGTGACACCATCGGTACCTTGACCATTGGTGAAACTGGGGAAGAGGTCTTTATTGGCCGCGAGTGGATTCAAAATAAGAATTTTAGTGAGGAAACAGCACGTGTTGTGGATGTGGAAGTGAAAAAGATTGTCACAGAAGCCCACACCAGGTGTCATGAGTTATTAGCTAAAAACTTGGAGACTTTACACAAAATTGCTGCAGCTTTGCTTGAGCGGGAAACCTTAACAGGTGAAGAACTAGACCTGATTTTAGCAGGTAAGCCCTTACCTGAACTGGAATTGTCGCCTAAGGCAGAATTTGTGTTAGAAAAAGATCCCAGTGATGATGACGATGATAGTGATGACCTTGATAGTGAGGGACACGATCCAAGGAAGTGATTTGCTGCAATCTTGCGTGACTTTTTTATCTATAGGTGAATTTTGTGACGTGTAAGCCACTTGTGGTTGTGAACGCTAAAACAGTGTGTCTTAAGCGCGATTTTGGTCTCATGGGGATTGTGAATCTAACCACAGATTCTTTTTATCCTGCAAGTCGCACCTTAATGCATACTGCTGCGATTAAGAAATGCATTGATTTGTGGAATCAAGGTGCAGACATTCTGGATCTTGGAGCCGAGTCAAGTAGACCTGGCGCAAGCCCTCTTGGAATGGGTGTTGAGATTAGCAGGCTTTTGCCTGTTATTATGGCCTTAAAGCACAGTGTACCTAGTGCCATTCTTGCCGTAGATACCTGGCATGCCACAACAGCGCAAACTGTGCTAGAGCAAGGTGCACACATTATTAATGACATTTCAGCATGTCGTTTTGATCCTGGGCTTGTAGATGTGCTTGCACAATACAAGCCTGGGTATATTTTAGTGCATAATCCTGGAAGCTTTGGCATGCTGCCAAGTAAGAGTAAATCGCCTGATATTATTGCAGATCTTGAAAAGTTTTTTACAGATGTTTTGACAAAGCTTGTCAAGGCAGGTTTACCAGAAGATAGGGTCATCCTTGATCCTGGGATTGGTTTTGCTAAGTCCCATGCTGATAATCTGACTATTTTACAAAATATAGCTGCCTTGGAGACTTTGGGGCGTCCTCTTTTAGTTGGGCTCTCCCATAAACGCCTCTTTGAGGGTCTCTTAGGCTTAGATGTTGCCGAAAGAAGTACTGTCACCCAGGTAGCCACAGCATTATTGTGGGAGAGAGGGGTTGTCTGGCACAGGGTGCATGATGTGGGCAAGGCTCTTGAAGTGTTAACCCTTGCTAGTTATTTCGGACAGCATAGATTGCGCTCATGTTAGTTTTGGAGTGTTAAACTTTTCTATGTACTTTTAAGCTAACTCTGCAGTAGCCGTTGGCCTATGAAATTTGATAGCGTTGATTTCTTTGATATTCTCTTAGTAAGTGTCTTATTTTACTTTCTTATGCAGCGGTTACGTACATCGCGTGCCCTTGCTATACTCGTAGGTTTAGTAGTATTTAGAATTTTATACTACATTTCTGGCTACTATGGCTTATATACTTTATATTGGTTACTCTCACATGTCTTTGATTCTTTATTCATACTGATAGTAGTTATCTTTCAGCCTGATATTCGTAAAGCTCTTGTTGATATTGGTAATATGGCCTTTTTCAAAGGACATTCAGGCAATGTGCAGGGTGAGGCAAGTCGTGAGGTGCTTGACGCTTGTATTGAAATGGCTAGGCGCAGGCAGGGGGCTTTGATTGTCTTTGAGCGCCGCGTGTCCTTAAATGATATTATTGATCAAGAAGGGCAAAAAATAGATGCGCAGATTTCGCGCCGCCTACTCATGAATATTTTCTATGTGGGTAGTCCCTTGCATGATGGCGCGGTCATCATAAGTCACGGGCGCATTGCGGCTGCAGGCTGTATTTTGCCCTTGGCTGTGGCCAAAGATCAGAATTTTGGCACCAGACACAGGGCGGCCCTGGGCATAACCCTTGATTCCGATGCTGCGGTGATTGTGGTCAGTGAAGAACGCGGCGAAATTTCCTTGGCGCATAAGGGCGTGCTCTCGCGTAAACTAGAGCGCAGTGCGTTGGAGAAAATTTTACATGAAATTCTTTAATCTATTTTCCAGTGACGTGCCGTCGCTCTTGCGCCCCATGATCTTTTTAATTGCCGTATGTATCGCCATTGGCATGTGGTATGTGGTGGTCTATCACGACACTGCTGACTTTGAGATAGAAATTATTATCAATTATAAGGGACTTCCTAATAAATTATTTGTCACAAGTGGTCTTGTGTATCATGTGCGTGAACGGGTACGCGGACCCAAAATGCTAAAAAATGCCTTACCTGAAACTTTTGATTTGCCAATTGATATTTCAGGTTTAAAAGTCGGCGATTCTGCACCCAGTAATGTCTTTTCTGTCATAGATGAACAGAGGAAGTTATTTGCATCAACAGTCAGACGTGCGTTTCAAATTTTATATATTGATCCACCTGTGATTCGTCTCAGTGCTGAATATATTGACCGCATCAATATGCCAATTACAATTAATTTTATCAGCGATAGTCAGATAATTATTAAAAAAATATCTAATCAGAGTATTGCCTTATCAGGACCTGAAAGTGAAATTAAAAAGTTAGAACGGCTTTCTACTTTTCCAATTAATGTATCAGTAGATTTTTTAGATGTAGGAAAAACTAGTGTAGTTAAAGACATCCCTATTTTTATTGCACCTGATTTGGGCTGCCCGCATGTAACAGCTGAACCATCTTCAATTAAAGTGGAATATGCAGTTAAGGGCGAACGGGTGAATATTGTACGGCTTTATCCAATCAGTTTATCAGTTGCAGATGCTAGTTTATATAAGATACATCCTGAGTTAGTACAATTAAAATTAACAGTGCCATCCAATAAACAAAAGGATGATGCCTATTTAAATGAATTACGTGTGACAGCTCTGCCGCCTGATTTAAATATCGGGGAGAGCAAACAGGTGCGGCTCAATTTTACACCTCCTGATGGCATGGAGATTGTCAATGAACAGCATTCAGTTGTCATTACGCGCATCTCTAATGAGCCGAAAAATGTGCCCCATGCGCCTAAACCGCAAGTAAGAGAAGAGCGCGAGACACAGAGGAAAGAGCCAAGAAGAGTTAGGCAATCTACTTCACATCGCAAAAACAATGAAACAACGCGGCACAATCAACCTAAACAAGAGAAAAGAGATACACGAGATACAAAAGAAACAAAAGCTAAAAGTTCTGACAAAGCTAAATAAGGCACAAGCAAAAAAGGCATCTTTAGGAGCAAACTTCATGGCGGAACGTTTTTTTGGCACCGATGGTCTTAGGGGTACAGTTAATACCTATCCGATGACGGCCGACGTAGCTTTGCGTTTAGGGATTGCTGCAGGCGTGCGTTTTCGCAAAGGTGAACATTGGCATAGGGTTGTGATTGGTAAAGACACGCGCCTCTCAGGTTATATGCTTGAGTCAGCCCTAACGGCAGGCTTATGTGCTGCTGGGATGCATGTAATTATGACAGGCCCTTTGCCAACGCCGGCAATTTCTTTTTTGACGCGCAACATGCGGGCTGATTTGGGGGTGGTCATTTCAGCCTCCCACAATCCCTTTCACGACAATGGGATTAAATTTTTTGATGCTGATGGCTATAAGCTCTTAGATGAAACGGAAAATGAAATTGCCGCCATGGTCTGTGATCCTGAAATGCAGTGGCCGTATCCTGAGCCAGCAGGGGTTGGGAGAGCGACCAAGATTGAAGATGCCGGGGGGCGCTATATTGTTTATACAAAGAGTTGTTTTCCGCCACATTTAACCTTGGCAGGCCTTAGAATTGTCATTGACTGTGCCAATGGAGCTGCCTATAAGGTTGCGCCCTTGGCCTTAGAAGAATTGGGGGCCGAGGTCTTTACCCTTGGCACAAGTCCCAATGGCCTCAATATCAATGACCACTGTGGTTCTCTCTATCCCAAGGTTGTGGCCGCAAGGGTCAAAGAGGTGCGGGCGGATGTGGGGCTTGCTCTTGATGGGGATGCTGACAGGTTAATTGTGGTTGATGAACGCGGGCGCATTTTAGATGGCGATCAGATTATGGCGCTCTGTACCCAAGCGATGATGGAGCGTGGCGAGTTAACGGGCAATCTGTTGGTCACAACGGTTATGAGTAATATGGCCCTCGAAGTCTTTATGGAAGACCATGGTGGGACACTAGTACGTACACAGGTTGGGGATCGCTATGTGGTTGAGAGTATGCGCCAAAATGGGGCCATGTTTGGTGGCGAACAATCAGGGCATCTGATCTTTAGGCAATATAGCACCACAGGTGATGGCTTACTTGCGGCTTTGCAGATTTTACGCATCATGCAAGAGAAAAATGCGCCGTTATCGAAATTGGCGAATTTATTGACCCCCTTCCCGCAGAAGCTTGTCAATGTGCATGTGCAAAATCGTGTGCCCTTTAGTGAACGCCCAGCCATAGGTGAAGCTGTAGCCAAAATCGAAGCCGAGCTTGGGAGGCGTGGGCGCGTGTTGTTGCGCTATTCGGGCACTGAACCCTTATGTAGAATTATGGTTGAAGGCGAAAATGATGTCTTAGTGGCTCAATATGCCGCAGATCTTGCAGGTATTGTGAAACGCGAGTTAGGATAAGTTTCACTAAGACTAGGGTGTATTTTTGATAACAATTTATGCAGGATAATATAACAGCAGAAGTTATGGTGTACGTTATTTAGAAGATCATCTGCAGCAAGATTTTAAAAGACACAAGAGAAAAATTGTAGCTCGGCCAAGTGGATGTGTGTAGCTAGATCAGCATGATTATCTATTTATGTATACGTATTAAGACAAACTGTTGCGTTTTATTATTAGGTATTGTTTTACAATGATCTTATTATTGAAGTTCTTAGTTGCTGTTTATATAAAGGTTATTTTATGTTAAAAATATTCTTAACTATTTTAATGTTTGTCTTAAGCGTATCATCGACATATGCGCATGATTTTTCAAAGCGCGATATTAGATATTTAGAAGCATTAATTTCAGATGTGAAATATATAGTAGATCTCTCTGGTCTTTTTAATAAAAATATTGATGTTATTAATAATCCTGCAACTAATAATGAAATGTTGTTGTTTAGTTTATTATACATGGATCTAGCTGAACGTGATAAATTCCATGAAATCTCACCTGAAGAGCGTAAAAAATTTGATATCGATGAATATTACCGTGTGGGCATACCTCTTGTAGAATTGAAAAATACTGCAAAAAAAATCTTTGATTATGATTTAGATATTGATACTAAATTTAAACATGAATGGTTTATTATTAAAAATAATCAATTATATTTCTTTGGTGCTTCTGAGTCTGGTATGTATCCAGAACTTGTAATTAAAGAGATTAAAAAAGATGCATATGGTTTAATTAGAATTTCATGTGAGTATGAAGATGAAAATACGCGAGAAATTTTTAAATATGCTGTTACTGTAAGAGATAATAGTACGAAAGAATTGAAACAACATTACCAATTATTGCAGATTAAAGTAGACAAATAATTGCATTATTGCATCTAATATTTGCGCCTATTACCTGACTGATCTTTTAATTTAGCGGCGTCAGATATCGGGGCGAAAGTTAAGAATGTTTGCAGAGAGTCTTCTGTTTCAACATAGCGTAACAGTGTAATAAGGGTAAGATGTTTGTTCAGATCGTTTTACTTAGTCCGCCATTTAGTACATTAACCTATAAGACCTTGGCTCTCTTTCCGGCTGCATTTTTTAAGCCAGGCATGCGGGTTGTGGTACCCTTAGGGCGCGGCAAAGATAATTTGCGGGTTGGTTTTATCTTGGAATGTCGTGATACTTGTGACTTGCCAGATAATGTCACCATAAAACCAATCATATGGCCTCTTGATACAGTACCACTTTTGCCACGGGATCTTTTGCACCTAATTTTGGAACTAAGTATTCGCCAAGGCGAAGAACCTGGGCGTATTGCCAGAGGTTTTTTGCTCCCAGGTTTTTATAGCTTAAATAGCGTTTTGCACTATATTACACAAAAGGCCACAAAAGTTTATGCGCTTGCAGAACTGGCCCACGCCAAAGATAATCTAAAAGAAGAGCTAGCTTTGGCTCTCTTAAATGGGGCTGCCAAAATGCTCCCAGGCCCCCACAATACAAGCGAAGAAGAATATGTGACACTCAACTGTGATCCACCTTGGCCTGTGCGGCCAGGTGCCTCCTTACAGATTAAGGTCTTAGAGTACTTACACACAAATGGAACCTGCACGCGCAAGATGTTAAATAAAGGGATTGGCTCAAATGCAACCCAAGCTGTGCGGAGTTTATTGTCTAATGGTTACTTGCTTGTGGGGCGTGGGGAAGAAGGTGTTGAAGAAGAAAATTTAGCCTTATTGCCGCCTGCAACTAGACCCTTTGAATTAAATGAAGCCCAAGTGCACTGTGTTGAAGAGCTCATGCCTTTTGTTCAACAAAAGATCTTTCATGCAGCGCTGCTCTATGGGGTTACAGGTAGTGGCAAAACAGCAGTGTATTTGGATTTAGCTGTGCGCATTTTGGCCCTTGGGCGCAGTGTGATCATCTTGGTGCCTGAGGTTGCCTTAGCCTTAAAGCTTTTGCAGGATGTACATACGAGTTATCCTGAGATTCATGTAATCTTATATCACGGCTACCAAACTAGTGCTTCCCGGGAAAAAATTTGGCGGGAGACGGCGGAGAAGTCTGCCTGTCTTGTCATTGGTACGCGTTCAGCCTTATTTTTACCTGTACAGCATTTAGGTTGCGTAATCTTAGATGAGGAGCATGATGCATCCTTTAAACAAGATGAAGGATTTTTGTATCATGCAAAGGAGATTGCTTGGAGCAGGGCCAAAGAAGAACAGGCGATTTTGCTCTTGGGTTCTGCAACCCCTGATGTACGCACCTTTTATGCAGCCCAAATGGGAGCTGTGCCGTTATTGCGGCTAGCTAAAAGAGTCTCAGGACGCGACTTACCGCCCATTGAATTGGTGAATACGCGTGAACCTAAGAGCATGTCAGAGGCTGTGACCTTACTGAGCACCCATAGTTTAGATATTTTGCAGGAGACAATTGGTCGGGGCGAGCAGGTTGTGATTTTAATCAATCGGCGCGGTTATGCACCCCACATGTATTGCCTTGATTGTGGTAAGACAGAACATTGTCCTAATTGTGAGATCACTTTAACCTACCACAAGGCACGAGGGCGGTTAGTTTGCCATTATTGTGGCTATTCAAAACCTTATCCTGCACCTTGTAGTACCTGTGGGGCAGCAGCCTTTTTGCCCATGGGCGAAGGCACAGAACGCTTGGCTGAAGAGCTCTCAACCTTTTTAGGCCAGCGTGTCTTACGCCTTGACCGCGATAGTACCAGTAGACCTGGGCGCATGGAAGAAATTTTGCATGCTTTTGCGAGAGAAGAAGCCCAAGTTCTTGTGGGTACCCAAATGTTATCCAAGGGACATCATTTTCCCAAAGTGACCCTTGTGATTGCTGCTGATTGTGACATGGGGCTTAATTTCCCAGATTACCGCGCAGCTGAACGCACCTTTCAGTTATTGCTGCAGTCTGCAGGAAGAGCAGGTCGTGGGGCACTACCTGGACGCGTCTTATTGCAAACACGTGATGTTACAAACTATTGCCTGCAATATGTTGTGAATAATGATTATGAGGGCTTCTATCAGAGTGAAATCTCAAGACGCGAGCTGCATCAATATCCACCCTTTGTGCATTTGGCGTTAATTAGGCTCTCTTTTGAGCGCGAGGATGCCACTGCAGCCTTAGAATTACAGGATCTGTCTAGGCATTTTAGAGTGGCTGCTGCAAAGTATGGGGTGACAATGCTGGGTCCTGCCCCAGCACCATTATCTGTGATACGCAATCGCGAGCGGTTTCAAATTTTATTGAAGGGGCAGGCGTGGAGTGATATCCGGGAGACCTATCATAGTGGATTGCAGGCGATGAAAATTAAGCATCTTAGGACAATCTTAGATCTTGATCCTGTGAATATGCTGTAGTAGTGTGTCTAAGTAATTTGCGAAGAATTTGTGTATAGCTGCATCTAGATAGAGGAGAAGAGAGTAGAGGAGAGTAGATGAGATGCAAGTTATTTTTTGTGCAATGCAAGAGTTGCAAGTGTTGATTCTTTAGCATGCTGTTTTTATGCAACATGATGCGACACATAATCGAGATACTTTGATATTTTGTTGTGAGATGTGCATGAGAAGTTTATCTAGATATGGTTGTACAATTTACAGCATATTGCGTAAAATTGCTTGTAAATTGTGTATATATGTTTAGCATTAATTTTGATCTGTGGCACACATAGTTATTTATATCAAGCAAGATGGCTACCTATATATTTTATCTTGTGTAAATTTTTGTGCATATTGAGGGGCACGTTTTAGAATTTAGTAAGTGTATAACACATTGTTTTTTCAGTATATATTACCTTTGCCGCGAAATTCGTGAAATTTTATGGGCTCTCAGCAGAATCCGACCCTTAACTACATACAACCCATAAATTGGGATCTCTACCTCCCCCCATCTATGGAACTGTTTTAGAAATCAAGGAATTTTGAGCGG
>JAFTDU010000052.1 GCA_017454005.1 Desulfovibrionaceae bacterium
GTGGCTGTACCATATAGGCTTCCATGCCTTGAGGCTGGATGGGAGATTGTGGCTGTACCGTAGATGCATCCATGCCTTGAGGCTGCATGGGAGTTTGGGGCTGTACCGTAGATGCATCCATGCCTTGATGTTGCATGGGAGCTTGGGGTTGTACTGTAGATGCTTCCATGCCTTGAGGCTGGATGGGAGATTGTGGCTGTACCGTAGATTCTTCCATGCCTTGGGGTTGCATGGGAGTTTGGGGCTTTATGAGATCTGCTTTAGAAGATTCTTGACTTATACTTTCTTCTTTGAGAGGTGCACCTGTAGAAGTATTTAGTTCTGGTTCTGTGGTTTGTTTAGTTGTTGTAGGTGGCTCGTTTTGCAATGATGACTCCATGTGTTCTTCAGCAGGAGTCTCCTTTTTACCAAACAAGAATGACCAAAAACTTCTTTTCTTGTCATTAGGTGGTTGATTATCTGTGGACATAGGCATACTACCTCTAGAAAAACAATGTTATCTATTATTGATTAACCATAAAAATATTTAAGAATAAATACAAAGTATATCTTTGGTTTTTATTTAATTCTTAACGTTTTAAAAGAAAAATACGTACTTGGTGAGGTTTTAAAGAAATATTAATGTTATGTCCAATATTGGCATGAGGAGAATTATCTGTATTGCCAAGTTCCTGACCAGAAGTTACACCGAAATTATTTGATAAATTCGTATTAATGTGCTGTGTATTATTAGAAAAGTTAGCACAGGTGAGCCAATATTTTTTGTCAGGGAGGCGATTTAGTAACACTATGGTACCATTGGGTGAAGCCAGGGGTAATAAGAGTTCGCCTTCAGCCACATGGTATTTAACGCGTGCTTGTAAGAGCAAGGGGATAGCCATAGTGTTAGTGGGGCTTTGGACATTAATTTGCGTGTTTGGTGAGGATTTAGGTAAATTGATTTTTGGAGGTCTACGGGCCAGGTCAAAACCTATGGCGTTCGGCTTGACAAAGCATAAACCAGGTAGGCCTAAGAGCAAAGTTTGACGGGTAAAAAAATCATCTTGCGGCGTTTTGCCTTGAGCATTGGCAAGAAGAGTATTGCCATTTGGTAGATCTAAAAGGGTCTGCCAATTAATTGGTTCCCAACTATAAACTCCATGGGCTAAACGTTGTTGAGGAATTTTGTCGTTGACGAGAATGCGCACCATGGCTTTTAGCGGTTCCGTATCCTGGGTTAGCAAGGCATACGCTAGGGCGCTATCAATATAATTGTCTCTGACAAAATCGGTTTTGCCAAGGAGATACTTAGTGTAGCGTGGTGGTAATTGATCTGTCTCAAGTGCCCAACCACCATAGCGTCGAATATCTTGCGAGATGGTACCCAGGGCACTTAAGCCAGGTTCGAGCATATTCTCGTTTATAGCCGCAGCTTGCGTGGATTCTGTTTGACTACTGTCTAAGCCAAACCACCCAGTGAGATTGATGCCAGCTAGAGCTTGTTGTTCAAGACCTGTAAGTTTAATCGTAGCGGCAGCATAAAGTTTACGGGCGTGATTGGATGGGTCTTGCCAGAGTAAGAGGGGCCGCGTCACCTGGTGCACAAAGTAATAAACCCAGCGGCGTTCATTGCCATCGGCACACCTAACTTTACCTGTGGCTGCCCAACCACCAGGAAATCCCAAATTGAGATGTTCGCGCAATATGGCTTTGGGCAATAGACCTGCAGTTTGTAAGGCAGTGGTAGCTTGAGGAGATAAAGGGACACCTGGCCATTCGTGAGAAACTTTAGGGAGAATTTGCCATTGGTTTGCAGGTACCTCAACAGCAGCATAGAGCCCAGTAAAGCCTGTAGCTGCACGCATTTCAAGCATAAAATCAGGACCTAATCCTGTGGCTGCTGGAGGTAAACTGCCACCTAATTGGATATTGTTTTGATTTAGGCTTGTCACAAGACGTTGCAAACTGTCAGCATCGCCGGCAGCAAGTGCAAAATTAAAACTCACTATATCGACGCCGGTTTGATCCACAGGCTGCTCGCGACTGGCCCAAATTTCAGCTGGTTCGCCTGTGGGGCTGATAAATACCCCTTGCACACCACTAGCCAAGAGTTTCTGCTGCAGCTCAGTTTTGGTGAAAGTGCGAAAAACTGGACGCAAAGTACTTTCAAGATGCGGGTTTATATCTAACCAGTTAGGACAAGACTGCAAAAAAAATTGCCAGCGATCTGCACTGCCTGAGTTTTGCCACAGGCGGGCACTCCCAGAGACTTCGGCAATGAGACTATCTGCTTTGCCTAACATGGATTGTTGGGCTAACCAATGGATGTAAGTTGGATTTATGCGCGGTAGAGCACCATCCATGGCAGGTTGGGCGAGGTGTTTTGAGGTTGTCTGCTGTTTACAACTACTGGTACAAAAGAGAAGTCCAAGAGTGAGCAGAACTGCGCAGCAGAGGCGTAGACATGTCAAAACGTGTTTCATCACTTTTCAGCGTGGGAAAGTAACGCTGCCTACTGAGTTTATGTAAGATGTGTAGTTCTTGTTAAGAGAAAGTTATCTTACAGACCTAAGAGATAAAAATTTATTCATGTTAAGCTAAATACATGATATTAATTAATTGCATGTATTATGGCTCTATATATTTAATGTCATTTAAGATTCTTTATTGATATGAACTTAATTGGATGTTTGGCTTTGTGTATCTGTCTTAGCACGTTCCCACAGAACTTCTTTTTCTTGGCGACTTAAGGCACTAAAGTCACGTTGTTCTTCACGAGCGTAAGCTTCCATTTGTTCAAAGCGTTTTAAAAAACGTATATTAGCTAATTCTGTAGCTTCATTAATTTTGATGCCTTTGCGACGTCCAAGCTCAGCTAAAGTAAAGACAAGATCGCCCAATTCATGTTTTTGTTCTTCTTGGGTACCATTTTGACATGCATCTAACCATTCAAGCCATTCGGCTTCAACCTGTTGTTCACAGGCTTCATCATCACTAAAGGTAAAATCGACGCGTGCAGCTTTAGAATTAAGACGATAAGCTTTGACTAGAGCTGGCAAACTACTTGGGAGACTCGCAAAAATGCCTTGTGCTTGACCATCTTGGTTGGTATGTTCAGCACGTTTAATTTGTTCCCAAGTTTTGAGTTGCTCTTCGCGACTGTCAAATTTGGTGTCCCCAAAGACGTGGGGATGGCGGCGAATCATTTTAGCGCGATTATAATCAAGCGCGTCATCCAAAGTGAAAGAACCTTTTTGTGCATAGAGATGGGCAATAAAGACCAATAAAAAGGCTACATCGCCTAATTCTTCAAGGATATCTGCTTCTTTGCCGGCGCGAATGGCCGCAACAAGTTCGTGACTTTCTTCAATGATATAGTCAGCTAAGCTTTCAGGTGTTTGTTCACGATCCCAAGGACAGCCATCTGGAGCTGTGAGACGTTTGACAAGATCATTGAGTTTAGAGAGAGCTGAGTTTGACATATAGGGGCGTTTCCTAAGTAAGACCCAAGTTTTTGGCGTAGGTCACGGATAACTTTTTTTGATTAAGGTTTGAGACACAAAAAAATTACAGGGCTGGAAGCCGCTTGAAAATTGCTAGCCAGAAAGTGCTAAGCACCTACTTGCAGGCGCTGCATGAGATCTTGGGGCATCCAGGAACGCATGTGGGTCAGCATTGTTTGCAAGTAGGGCAGTGTACGGGAATTTTGGATGACTTGCGTATTCGCAAAGATGGTCTGTAAGACTACCATAATTAAAGCGCAAATGAGCAAACCTTTGATAAACCCAAAAACTAGACCTGCGAGTTTGTCTATCCATTTGGCAAAGCATAGATCTCGGGCCTTGATTAAAATATGCAGCAAAAGTGACACCAACAACATAAATAAAACAAAAATTAGTAGATAGGCTAACAGCATGCGGACTGTTGGATTGCCAATAAAGCTAAAATAGGGTGACACTGTGCTGTGTAAAGCGTTGGCCGTACAGAAGCCACCAATAATGGCTATAATCCCCCCAATTTCACGTATAAAACCGTTTTTGAAGCCAAGGCTGGAGAAACCAACTAAAAGTAGGATCACAACGAGATCAAACAGATCGCTGCCCATTTTTCCTCCCAATGCAGGTTGTGCTAAAGGGTTTTATAGCTATTTTAGGCTTAGCTGTACAGAAGAACACTACGGCAAAGGCGTTGGCATAAACGCAAACTTTCTGTGGGAAGATTTTAGTGGGCGACAAGGCTTTGTAGTTGTCGATAGTTTTGCATCGCTTTCCGCAAAACTTGAGACAACCTGCACTCTGCCACAACGCTGATCAAAAAAGAGGCACGCAATAATGTAGTTTTGGGATATAAAGTGTAGTTGTTTTTTAGAAAAAGATGATATTGTTCTTTAAAATTATAAAAAGATGCTATCAGATCGTATTAGTAAGCTTTTTAAGGTCAGTATTAAAATGTAGAAACATAACTTTTAATTGAATATCTTTGTATGAACCATAATTATAGATATTACAATATTAATTTATTTGTTTTTACATAATAAAAGTATATAATTAATATATATTTACTTTTATTTACTATATGAAAATATTTTTATTTATGTTTTTATATAATATTAACATTTTACTACTTGTCTTAATTCTTATTAAAATATTGTGTCATTATTTTACAAGATTGATGTGTTCTAAATGAGTTTTTGTCAAGATTCTTAATTATTTAAACAGTTTATAGTAATTAGTTACATCAATTTTCTAAGCGTTAAGATTAAAAATCAGCTTCAATAATCGTTTGTAATATTTTTATAAAGTGATAACTGTGAAAATTTGTTTCAGGGCAACAATTATTAAAAATATTATATAAACTATACTAATATCATCAGACTATTTTTAATCTACAAATACAAAGTTGTTATACAAAAAATATTAAAAAGTTTAAGAAGATAAATGATATGAGTGGTTTAACACGTTTTGGAGTTTCGCTTGACGAAGACATGCTCAAGCATTTTGATCAACTGTGTGAACAGAAACATTATTCTAATCGTTCTGAAGCGATACGTGATCTCATTAGACAATATTTAATTGAAGCCAAATGGGAAGATAACACAGATTGCAGAGCAGGAACACTTACTTTGGTTTATGATCATCATAAAAATGATCTTGCTAAACGGTTAACAGATATTCAACATGAAGATTTTGATATTATTGTGACAACTATGCATGTACACTTAGATCATGATAATTGTTTAGAAGTTCTAGTAATGAAAGGTGATCCTAAACGTGTGCAGTCATTAGCAGATAAATTGATTTCATGTACAGGAGTTAAGCATGGTGTATTTTGTAAAACTTCTATAGGAAATGATTTATTATAATTATAGGAAACGAAATAAATAATTTCTCTAGAAAATTTTTAAGGGCAGAATTCTCAACGATGACATCGCGGGGCAGCCCCTTATTTTAGGCTTTCTAAAAAATCTTTAGAGAAAAAACTTTTTTCGTTCAGTAACCGACAA
>JAFTDU010000053.1 GCA_017454005.1 Desulfovibrionaceae bacterium
CATTGCATATTTCAATCCGTATCAAATTGGCACTATTATTATGTGGATCACTGTTATTATTTGGTGCTTTAGCAGCAACAATGTGTTATAGAATTTATATTGATGCTTCTATTGAACAAAATATAAAATACGGTGAAGGTGTAGTTAATTTAGTTGCAAATGAAATTGATCCAAATAGGATAGATGAATTTTTAAAAAAAGGTCGAGATGCTGCTGGGTATAATGACATTGAAAATAAACTTTATAAAATTAGACATAGCTCTATCAACATAAAATATATTTATGTATATCGTATTTTAGAAGATGGTTGTCATGTAGTCTTTGATTTAAATTATGAAGAAGATGATGCTAGTCAACCTGGTTCTATACAACCATTTGATGAATCTTTTGCACCTTATATTTCTACGCTCATAGCCGGTGGTCATATTGATCCTATAATTTCTGATGATACATATGGTTGGTTGTTAACAACATATTTGCCTATTTATGATAAAAATGGGAAATGTCAATGTTATGCTGCTGTTGATATTTCAATGGATTGGTTAACATTGCAAGCACATGAATTCTTATTGCAGTTGATTTATAAATTTACAATACTTTTAGTAATAATTTTAATAGTTGTAATTTTATTATCACATTACAAGATAATTAAACCTTTAAATTCTATGACGAAAGTCACATCGTCATGCAAATTTTCATCTTCAACATTAAAGGAATTAGATAATTTTAATATCGCATTGCAGCAACTTAATATTAGAACACGTGATGAAATTCAAACTTTATATACATCGTTTGTTCGTATGACAAATAATTTAATTAAATATGTTAAAGACGTACATAAACAAAACGAAAAAATTGCTAAGATGCAGCATGCATTTATTGTAACGTTAGCAGATATGGTAGAAAATCGTGATTCAAATACTGGGCAGCATATTCGTAAAACAGCAGCATATACAAAAATTATCTTGAATGAAATGAAACGTCAAGGTTTTTATAAAGATCAGTTGACTGATAGGTTTATCCACGATGTTGTTAGTTCAGCACCACTGCATGACCTTGGGAAAATTAAGGTATCTGACGCAATTTTAAATAAACCTGGAAAACTGACAGATGAAGAATTTGCTATAATGAAGTCGCACACTACTGCTGGTGGCGAGATTATTGAAAATATTATTGCCAAACTTCCTGATCCTGATTACTTGTACGAAGCCAAAAATCTAGCCGTATATCACCATGAAAAATGGAATGGTGCAGGCTATCCAAGCGGTTTAAAGGGAGAGCAAATTCCTTTGTCGGCTAGAGTAATGGCTGTAGCAGATGTCTTTGATGCTTTGGTCTCAGCAAGGTGCTATAAGAAGGGCTTCCCGCTTGAAAAGGCCTTCGCCATCATTCGCGAAGAACGCGGCAAACATTTTGATCCTCTCATTGTTGATGCTTTTTTTGCTGTGCAAGATTCTGTGATCAAAATTGCCCAAGAGTTTGACGAACAGGCTGCTATTAGTTAAGAGGGCCCCACTTGTGTAATGCACTTTGTTTTCCAGGTAAGATCTGTGGATTCCAAATCTAAAGCCACGAGAGTCTCAATAGTTGTCTTTAGGCAAAAATAATTGCCAGATTAAGTTGCAGGAACGCTCAAAATTTGTTTGCAGTGCCACCTACTTGCATTTAATATTATGCGTTTAGCCATGATTCTGCTGCAAATCGCGCATCCTGTTTCCAAATACGGCCTGGATTAAAACATGCTTCTAGAGCCTCTACGGCATCTAAATGCTGCACTTATGGTTGAAAAAATTTTTTCATTGACAGAACTCGATTTTTTAGCGAAAAAGATTGTGCCTAAACATCAGCGAGCTTTAACTGCAGATCCTGCAGAGACTAAAAGCTCTACAGGAGGATTAGATGGGTAAAGAAGGAGCCATTGAAGTCGATGGGGTCGTTCAAGAAGCTCTGCCCAATGCTATGTTTCGCGTTGAGCTCGAGAATAAACATGTGGTTTTAGCGCATATTTCAGGGAAAATGCGTAAATTTTACATCCGCATTTTACCTGGTGATCGCGTGAAGGTAGAGTTGTCTCCCTATGATCTGACCCGCGGACGGATCATTTACCGCGTGAAATAAGCACTACATTTTTCGATCCAGGTGCCTATTGCTTTTTTTCTTGCTCTGTAGTAAAACTTTTCTGGTTGACGCAATGGATTTGACGCCCTCTGAACTTTTCGGACATCTAGTCTATGCGGACAGTTTCACTTATCAAGAACTGCTTGCTACGGAAGAACATTTGATCGAAGAGCTTGATGATCTGCTCGTCCGCGCAGAAGCTCAACATTTAGAGTTTAATCCTTCAGGCGATGCCCTGTTATTTCAAGGTGAATTTACTCACTACAAGCTCTATATTTTTCGTAAGTTAGCTTGCGAATTAGCGCAAATGCTTCCTGACAAAATTTCAGGCCGCTTATTGTTTTTAAGTCACGATTTAGAACAAAGTGCCTTTTATTGGGTACAATCTAAGGCCTGGCAAGAACATAGAGTACAATATCCCATGCAAGCTCCAGCCAATCTTAAAAGCTGGCAAGGCTAAATAAAAGTTTTGCCCGGGTGATGGAATTGGTAGACATAAGGGACTTAAAATCCCTCGGACGCAAGTCCGTGGCGGTTCAAGTCCGCCCCCGGGTACCATCTTAAAGGCTTACGAGAAATCGTAAGCCTTTTTTTGTATCTGGGCAAAAAAATAAGCGCGAATGTGTGGTAATTCGCGCTTATTTATTCGAGCTTAAGTTTCTTGTTTACGGCAAAAGAGCCATAAGCCAACTAACAGCATAGGCATGCAGAGCAGTTGACCCATAGTAAGCCAACCAAAAGCAATATAACCCAATTGGGGATCAGGCACGCGGATAAATTCTATTACAAAGCGGCTTACGGCATACCCTATGGCAAAGAGGCCGGCAACAGCGCCTTTAGGTCGCGGACGATTGGCATAGATATTGAGGATAATAAAGAGGAGCACACCTTCTAAGAGGGCTTCGTATAACTGAGAGGGATGTCTAGGCCAAGGACCACCTGTGGGAAAAATAATACCCCAGGGCAGCTCTGTAGTTTTACCCCATAGTTCACCATTAATGAAGTTGCCTAGGCGGCCAAAGAAAATTGCTTGTGGCACCAGAGGCGTGACAAAATCGGTCACTTCCAAGAAGCTTTTGTGGCGTGTTTTAGCAAAATACCAAAAAGCTGCTAAGACGCCTAAGAGACCGCCGTGAAAGGACATGCCGCCGTTCCAAATTTTGAAAATCTCTAAGGGGTCTTGCAAATAGAGCGCTGGATCATAAAACAGGACATAACCCAGCCTGCCGCCGATAACCACACTTAACATGGCAATGGTAAGCAAGTCATCTACTTCCTGCTTTGTAAAATGTGGTGCATAATGACGGGCTCGATAGTGACCTAGGAACCAGCCCAGAATAAAGCCTGCCAAATACATTAGGCCATACCACCGCAATTCAAAATTGCCAAAGGTGCAGGCTATGGGTGACAGATTATGTGTTAACAAGGTGTGTATCCTTGGGCATTAAAAGTGCCACTTTTGCCGCCGCTTTTATGTAAGAGGCGGACAGAACTAATGACAATATCGCGCTGCACGGCTTTGCACATATCATAAATAACAGCTGCAGCCATTTGGGCGGCCACAATAGCTTCCATTTCCACACCAGTGGGGCCTGTGGCTCGGGCTTCTGTTTCAATGCGAATTCTAGAACTTTCCTCCTCAATGGAAAACCGCACATCCACAAAGCTTAAGGCAATATTGTGACAGAGAGGAATTAACCGACTGGTCTCTTTGGCTGCCATAATACCGCCTAATCTGGCACAAGCTAATGCATCACCTTTGGGTAAGGCTGCTGTCTGTAAGAGCTTCAATGTATTGGGTGCCAATTGCACATAAGCTTCGGCTAGGGCTTTACGCGTTGTTGCCGGTTTGGCACCTACATCGACCATTGTAACTTCGCCTTTGGGCGTTAGATGAGTCAATTGTTGTTCCATGTTGTATACCTTTTATAAATGCTGTTCGTAGTGTTAAGGAATGGATATATAGTAAATTGTGCTATTTTCTAGATTGCAGGGCAAAAATACGCATTCAAGATTGAGATTATTCTCAACTAGAGACGCTTCTTCTTTTATTACTGGCGAAATGGACTTTGCTCTTTAGGTATTTCTCGATATCTTGGACTTGCAGGCGAGAGGCCATTGGGCGCATGTAAAGGCGCTGCTATGATGTGTTGCCGCTGCTCCATGATATGCATTTGATTATTGAAAAACAGGCGGCGCTGATTAGCATCGCTGCCAAAATGGGGATAGCGCATCTGTTCGGCAGTAGAGAGGTGAGCTTCTTCAACATCATCTGCTAGTTCTTGACCGATATCTTTGGGGCCACAAGCGCAAAGCAAGAGTGTGCTGCCGACAACAATGCTAAGCTGTAATGCTTTGGGCAGAAAATTAGCGGATATGAGCATATTTCATAACCTAATGTGGGTTTCGAAGTTTTTGAAAATAAGTGAAGTGCTAGTGCACAGGGCGTAACAGATTTAAGATCGCACCTGGCATCAACACACTTGTGCTCTATTTTATGAGCTTAAAGTCTTGGAATATTTATCTTAATTATCAATATATCTTCACAATCATTATCTGCTTACATTGGTATCATGAATCTATGTTATCAACAATTATGCAAAAGTAGATAACTTGATCGCAAAGTTTTAGATAGAAGATAAAATCCTTTGCAACTTTACTGACTCCTTGTACGTGATCTTTCTATGTATATCATGCTTTTTAAGTCATATAGTACAATTATGCAAATTTATTACTAGTATTGACATTTTTTTATAACAGTATTTATAAAAGCATTGTTTCTAAGGTCTATAACATATAAACTAGAATGTACAACTTAAATCTCCTGATGTAAAGTTGTTCGAGAGTATCCAAAATTGTACGTATATTTTGATGTAATGCAGTAATAATCAATAATGCAAAAATGATATACTCTTTATTTAAGTATAGTATCAAGATTATTTCAGAAGATTAACTATCAAGTGTTGACTAAAGTGCAGATAAGTTTTCTGCAATAATTCTGTACGCAATTGTTAACATTAAACTTCAAGACTAAACAAAAAGATGTAGTAATCTGCAAAATATTTAGATGTTGTGTAATTTTTCTTGCATTATGACCTATCTTATTGTGCGGCTTGCAAGTGAGTGCAGCGTCTTGCAGAAACTAAAATAGGCAGGTTAAGCTTAAAGCGTTTTTGCTATCCTTAACTTTTCTTGGGCTCGCTGCCAAATTGTTTATATTGGTTAAGCTTTAGACTCAAAAATGCAGAAAACTTTGTGTTTTTGTGTTTATAGAACAAGATTTAAGATCGTATGTTAGACTATATACGTTACATATGTCTAGAAATAGATGCAATCTATCAAGATGGGCTCAAGATTTACATATACTCGTCAAAATAAACTATATGTAGAGAATATATTCATAATTATATTTTAATTTCACGCTATATATCATGTATATGTAGTATTAATATAAAAATATTTTACGTAAACCTCATATCAGGTCTATAATGCATATGGAACTATTTTATAACGATCAAGCATGTTATAAATTAGTAGGCAAATTTTTATATCATAGTTATATTTTTTAATAATGCATAACATAAAAGCTATCTAGCGAGATTTGTTAAGGTATATGCAAAATTGTGCTTAACTAGTTGTTTGTACTTTAAACTGTGCAAAGTGTAATTTTGTCAATTTTTTTTTGCGAATTGCGTGGCCAAATATAAAAATTTTTTAGTAGATTGTTATTTATCTCATACATAGCTTATTTATTGCAATATGTTTTTAAGCTCTTTGCAGGTCTATTTGTCTTAAAAAGACACGCTTTCTGAAGAGACTTTGTTCTATTTTTGTGCTCGGCGCAATGCTTGCGCCTTAGAAGTCACATCTGCATAGATTCGCAGGAGGTTATATGGTGCCCGCGTGCTCAGGGATCGCGCCTGAAGGGATGCCCTTTATTTTGTTGACAGGTTTAGCTGCGCTTGTTTTTGCATGCATTAAAATTCCTTTTTTGGCTATCTTGAGTTTAATTTTCTGCATTTTCAGTGTATATTTTTTTCGTGACCCCGAAAGAGTTGTCCCAGAAGAGGCTGCAATAGCTGTGAGTCCAGCCGATGGGCGTGTGGTGCAAATTAATGTGCGAAAAAATCCACTCCTAGATGAAGAACAGCAGTGCATCAGTATCTTTATGAGTGTCTTCAATGTGCATGTAAATCGTGTCCCAGTGGATTGTGAAGTGGTGCAGATGCGCTATTTCCCAGGTAAATTTTTGAATGCGTCTTTAGATAAAGCCTCAGAGGATAATGAACGCTGTGCTTGGCTCTTAAAAGAGTCTGATGGCACCTTGTGGTGCATGGTACAGATTGCTGGCCTCATTGCTCGCCGCATTGTCTGTCGCTCTGGCACAGGGGATAAATTAAAACGCGGGCAGCGGTGTGGTTTGATTCGTTTTGGTTCTAGGGTTGATGTCTATCTGCCTAAAGACTACAAAGCAGCCGTCCACATCGGTGAAACTGTAGTCGCAGGACAAACGGTGCTTGCTAGGCGCTAAGGTAGCGATGTAGTTTTGCTTGGGCCTTTTTTTGTTGATTAAGTTTCTTTTCGGCAGTTTGAGTGTTTGCAGTGCTCTAGCAGCTACCGCCAAATGTTTTGCCATTTTTTTTTTGGAACTATACTTATGAGCAGAGAAGAACGAAAGGCACGGCGCAGTGCTTACCTCCTCCCCAATTTGATTACAACCCTCAGCATGTTTTTAGGGTTTTTATCGCTGGTGTGGTCTGTGCAAGGACGTTTTGAAAACGCTTGTTTGGCCATTCTCTTTTCGGCCGTACTCGATGGCCTAGACGGTAAGGTCGCTCGGCTCACGCATACTTCCAGTGAATTTGGTGTGCAATATGATTCTCTAGCCGATGCAGTGGCTTTTGGCATTGCGCCTGGGTTTTTAATTTGGCAATGGCAATTGTGTCATTTCGGCAATCTCGGTGTTGCCTGTGCCTTTATCTATGCGGCGTGCGGTGTTTTGCGTTTAGCCCGTTTTAATATTACCACCCGCGTGATCAGCAAACGGTTTTTTATTGGTCTGCCAATTCCTGCTGCAGGCTGCACCATTGCCACGTTAGTTTTTTTTGCTTCGACCCTGCCTGATGCCTTAAAGGATACCATACCGTGGCTAGCGCTCTTTTTTGCCATCATGATTGGGGTCTTAATGGTGAGTCGGGTACGTTATTTTTCGTTTAAAGAATACGATTACCTTCGTGCTCATCCTGTGCGATGCCTTGTAGCCTTCTTTTTCTTACTGGGATTATTGTTTTCACAACCGCGCATTTTTGCTTTTATATATTGTTTAATTTATATATCAAGTGGTTTAGTGTATTCATATATTGTTTTACCAAAACGTGATCGACAATTAATGCGCACATTTATGCAAAAGAAAGAAGATTAAATTTTCTTGTTGACAATTTAAATATTACGTTTCTGCATTTTTAAATGAGGTTATTCATGGGAGATAGAGTATATATTTTTGATACGACATTGCGTGATGGTGAACAATCACCCGGCGCCACAATGAATTTTCAAGAAAAATTACGTTTAGCTCAACAATTAGAATCTTTGGGTGTAGATATTATTGAAGCTGGCTTTCCAGCCTCTAGTGCGGGCGATTTCGCATCGGTCGAAGCTATTGCGAAACAAGCTGGCGCCACAGTGCAAATTGCAGGCCTTGCCAGGTGTATGGAGAGGGATATTGACCGTTGCTGGGAAGCGGTCAAGTCAGCCCAAAATCCGCGGATCCATGTCTTTATTTCTACATCGCCGCTGCATATGGAGTATAAGTTACGCAAGAGTCCTGAGGCTGTAGTTGAGATGGCAGTTGCAGGCGTTAAACGTTGCGTAGGCTACACCCCTAATGTGGAATTTTCATGTGAAGATTTTTCGCGTTCAGATAAAGATTTTTTGTGTCATATTATTGGTGAAGTAATTGCTGCTGGTGCGACTACTATCAATTTGCCAGATACAGTAGGATATGCTCAACCTGCTGAATTTGCTGCCTTGTGTGACTATGTTATTAAGAATACTAAAGGTAGCGAAAAAGTTATTTACAGCGTCCATTGTCATAATGATTTGGGCCAAGCTGTAGCTAATTCACTGGCAGCATTAAATGTTGGGGTGCGTCAGATTGAAGTCGCCTTAAGTGGTATTGGTGAACGCGCTGGCAACGCCGCCTTAGAAGAGATTGTGATGGCTCTACAGGTACGTAAAGATTTTTATGGCTTAAGTCATAATATCACTACGGAAAAACTGTATCCTACCTGTAGATTGTTATCAATGATTATTGGTCGCCCAATTCCCTTAAATAAAGCGATTATTGGTGCCAATGCCTTTGCGCATGAATCAGGCATTCATCAAGATGGTATGCTCAAGAATCGTGAAACTTATGAAATTATGACGCCGCAATCGGTTGGGCGGACACAAACCCATTTAATTATTGGTAAACATTCGGGCCGCAATGCTGTACAGCAGAAATTTGAGAGTCTTGGTTACCATTTAACGTCTGAGCAATTAAATGAGATTTTTACAGCAGTAAAAGATTTAGCTGACAGAAAAAAGACCTTGCACGATGAAGATTTGATGGCACTTGTGCAGCAAGAGATTTACCGAATTCCTGATCGTATACGTTTACGGCATGTCAGTGTGCATAGTTCTGATACAGGTGGAATGCCACCAGTTGCAGCTGTACTGATGGATGTCAATGGGATTGAAAAGAATGGTGCTGGCTTTGGTGTTGGACCCATCGATGCTTTATTTAATGTCATTTCTGATTTAGTTGAACGTACTCCTGAACTTGAACAATATGCAATTAATGCCGTTACAGGCGGCATGGACGCCTTAGGTGAAGTAACCGTACGTATTCGTGATAAAGGTTTATCTGCCATTGGCCGCGGGACGCATCCTGATATTTTTGTGGCTAGTGCTAGAGCCTATGTTGATGCTTTGAATAATCTTGTGAAACGTGAAGAAGAAGGTGAGCGGTTACACGCTCAACTTGAAACAAACCCAGCCTAATATTTGTTGATTTTGTCCGAGTGTAGATTGCGTGCAATTTTTCTTAAGAAGATTGTACGCAATTATTTTTTAGTAAGAGAGAACATAAGAACGATCTAGTTTACTTAGAATATTGCTCTAAGATAAGAATTTAGAATTATTCATAATCATTAATCAAATTTTAGCGCAGAATTAGAGGTCGATAATGTTACAAACTTTAGCGCAGAAATTATTACAAAGACATACATCTGATGAAATTACTCAAGATGGACAAATTGTTCAATGTAAAGTTTCTATGGTTCTTGCTAATGATATAACAGGACCATTAGCAATCAAATCGTTTTATAGCATGGGAGCAACTAAAGTTTTTGACCGCACGAAAATTGCTCTTGTGATGGATCATTTCACCCCACAAAAAGATATCGCTTCTGCCAATCAAGTGTTAATCAGCCGCAAATTTGCTGCAGAACAACAATTGACACATTATTATGAAGGCGGCGACGCTGGCGTAGAGCATACGTTACTGCCTGAACAGGGTTTAGTGGGTCCTCTTGATCTTGTGGTGGGCGCAGATAGTCATACCTGCACATATGGGGGACTCGGGGCTTTTGCAACCGGTATGGGGTCAACCGATGTGGCTGCAGCCATGGCTTTGGGGGAAACCTGGCTCAAGGTGCCGTCAACCATTCGCGTAGAATATCAGGGGGAGGCCGATCGTGATTTGCGAGCCAAAGATTTAATCCTCTTATTAATTGGCCGCATTGGGGTAGATGGCGCCCTCTATCAAGCCCTTGAATTTGCAGGACCTGTCATTGATGCTTTAGAAGTAGAAGGCCGTTTGACAATGGCTAATATGGCCATTGAAGCCGGCGCTAAGGCTGGTCTCTTCCCAGTTGATGCAAAGACCAGGGCCTATTGTGCAGAACATGGCAACCCGAACGCCCAAGCTGACCTTAGAGCTGATCCAGGTTGTCACTATGCGCAAACCGTAAAAATAGATGTCTCAGGCCTTGAACCGCAGGTAAGTTGCCCCCATTTACCTGCCAATGTGCGAGCTGTCTCGGAACTTAAAGATTTGCCCATCCAACAGGTTGTCATTGGTTCGTGTACCAATGGCCGCATTAGTGACCTGCGCGATGCTGCTCAAATTTTGCGTGGCCGCAAGGTGAGCCGTGGGGTGCGCTGTATTATTTTGCCTTCTACACCTACAGTTTGGAAACAGGCTCTTAAAGAAGGTCTGCTTGAAATTTTTATGGATGCAGGCTGTATTGTTGGTCCTTGTACCTGTGGGCCTTGTCTTGGGGGCCATATGGGGATTCTGGGCGATGGTGAGCGGGCTGTGGCTACGACCAATCGTAATTTTAAAGGCCGTATGGGCAGTTTAGATTCTGAAGTCTATCTGGCAAGTCCTCTAGTAGCTGCGGCCAGTGCTATCTGTGGCCATATTGCTGGACCTAAGAGCCTTTAAAAAAGATTTGGAGGTGGCTTACATGATCTACCAAGGCAAAGTGCACCGCGTAGGCGAGCATATTGATACAGACGCCATTATTCCTGCCCGCTTTTTAGTGACAAGTGATCCCCAAAAGTTGGGCGAACAATGTATGGCAGGACTCGAACCCAATTGGGTTAAGCGTGTACACCCAGGCGATATCTTGGTCAGTGGACGTAATTTTGGATGTGGTTCTTCACGGGAACATGCGCCTATTGCGATTTTAGGTGCTGGCATACCTTTAGTAATTGGCCACAGTTTTGCTCGTATTTTTTATAGAAATGCCTTTAATACGGGCTTACCTTTGCTTGAGATTGGCGATGCGGTTGAGCAAATCAAAGATGGGGATAGTCTTAAGGTTGATATGGCTGCAGGCCTCATTGAAGATGCAACGCAAGGTATAAAATTGCATTTCCCACCGATCCCTGCTTCCATGCAAGCAATTCTTGATCAAGGTGGTTTGGTTGGCTACGTTAAAGCTAGGTTAAGCGCACAACACGGATAAGAAAATGGAAAAACAAATTTGTTTGCTTGAAGGCGATGGGATTGGGCCAGAAATTTTAGCCCAAGGTGTACAAGCCCTGAAAACAGTGGCTAGTAAATGTGGACATAATTTTACTTTCGTATCAGCACTCTTGGGTGGCCAGGCCATTGATGCCTTGGGCGAACCTTTACCGGCAGCAACTGTTAGCGCTTGTAAGGCAGCTGATGCTGTGTTTTTAGCGGCGGTTGGTGGGCCTAAATGGGATAATTTGCCAGCTGATAAGCGCCCTGAACGCGGTCTGCTTGGGATTCGCAAAGCCATGGGATTGTTTGCGAATCTAAGACCAGCCATGCTGTTTCCAGAGTTGGCCAAAGCCTGCTTATTGCGGCACGATATTGCCCAACGCGGCTTAGATCTGATCGTTGTGCGCGAGCTTACAGGTGATGTGTATTTTGGCGAACCGCGTGGTATTGAAGTGCGCAATGGCGAGCGTACAGGATTTAATACCATGATTTATAGCGAGAGCGAAATTGCGCGTATTGCCAAGGTCGCTTTTGAAACAGCGCGTAAACGCCGCCATAAAGTCTGCTCTGTAGAAAAGAGTAATGTACTTGAAACCTCACGTTTATGGAAAGAAGTGGTTTGTGAAGTACATGCAGATTATAGTGATGTGACCTTGACCCATTTATATGTGGATAATGCTGCCATGCAGTTGGTGCGCGATCCAGCCCAATTCGATGTAATCCTAACTGGCAATATTTTTGGTGATATTCTTTCGGATGAAGCTTCCGTACTGACAGGCTCTTTGGGCATGTTGCCTTCAGCTTCTTTAGGTGCAAGTGGACCAGGATTGTTTGAACCCATCCATGGTTCAGCCCCAGATATAGCCGGGCAAGATAAGGCAAATCCGTTAGCGACCATTTTGTCGGCTGCCATGCTCTTGCGTTTGGGGTTAGGACTTGGGCGTGAGGCCGATTTAGTGGAGACGGCTGTGCGGAACACTTTGGCCGCAGGTTTTCGCACAGCAGATATTATGGAAGAGGGTAAAACCCTGGTGGGTTGCCGTGAAATGGGTGAGCGGGTTTGTGCTTGCCTTGAAAAGTTGTAAGCTTAAGCCACGAGATCTTTCAAGAAAACGCGATTCAGAGCGAGTCGCGTTTTCTTGGTTTGAAAAAAGCTGTATTCAAAGTAGCAACTTACCTGTGCTTAAATTTACAACACACAAAAACTTAGCAAGCTTTAAGAGTGATTTTCTTAGGGAGCGAGATGCTCGAAAAGTAATATTTTCATGTTTTGTATAGCTCACTTGCTCTAAGATTATTACATTATTCTACCATGCAAGATATTTTAACATAGACTAACAGCGTAATTTAGCTAATATTTTTGTTACTTAAACTATAATTATTAATAATAGTAAAGTATATGTTGCTGTAATATTTAAAACTTATTATATAAAATATTTAAGCAGTTTGTTTAAAGATTTTAACTCTAATTATGCAGCACAATAATTACTTATCAATATATCTAAATATCAGATATAAAAGCTTGTAGATTAAG
>JAFTDU010000054.1 GCA_017454005.1 Desulfovibrionaceae bacterium
TACGATATTTTAAGACGGCATCGATCACAGGATGTTGCCCAGCTAGTTTTTCAAGGGTCTGCTGGTTGGTCGATATTTGCCCACTCTTAGTCTTAGAAATGCCTTTTAATTTCAGAACATTATAGAGGATATTGCCCAATTGTTGGGATGAACGAATATTAAAGGTGTGCCCGGCTAAGGCATAGACTTGGCTTGTTAAGCTTTCAAGGTCGCTTGTGACTTCCTGTAAAAAGGCTTTGAAGGAGGAAGCATCAATGGTTAAGCCTTTGAGCTCCATATCTGCCAAGACGCGCACCAGCGGTAATTCCAAATTATGATATAACGGCCCAAGCTCTGCTTCTGCTAAACGTGGCAAAAGACTCGCATAGAGATCTAAGGCTAGGCGGGCTGAACCTTTCTTGCCATCTTGAAAGGGTAATGTCCAATATTTTTCAAGTTTGTGCCAACTAAAGTCAGTCTCTTCAGGTTGTAACAGATAACATGCTAAACTTAAATCAAAGACTTTGGCTGCTAATTTACCACAAAAAAGGTCATACCAACTTGACCCAGCTTTTAAAAAGTATTTTAAATCTGCGACAACCACATAAAAAGCCTGGCCTAGCCAGGTCGTAAAATCTGTCACGGAACCTTCCCAGGTAAATTCCGCAATATTTAAGCTTCTCAGTGCTACTTGATCTGCTAATGCATCCTTGTGCTGTACACAAAAACGCAACTGAGATACTTCACCAATAAGAGTTACAACAGACTCGGTGCAGTCTGGCAATGCACTCTTCTCTTTAATCTTAAGAGTTGGGACGCTACAAGGCATAGGTAAATCTGGCCCTGTATCAAGATCAAGTAAGGATCCTTGATTGGCATTACTTGCGACTGTCTGCGGCAAAGGATCCTTTAAACTATAGACATACTCAAGTTCGCGACGCAAACTCACAAGCTCATATGTTTTACTAATCTGGCGGCAGCTCTCAATGTCGATCTTGCCAACACTCATATCATCTAGTGTCAAGAGAGGATATTCAGTTGATAAGCGCGTTAATTGCCGCCACAGCATCATTTCTTCAAGATGCCCTGCTAATTTCTTCTGCAGATTGGCAGGAATGCGATCTACATGATCGTGTAATTCATCAAGTGACTTACAATAACTAAAGATTTGTAGAGCCGTCTTAATGCCGATTTTGGGTACCCCTGGAATATTGTCTACACTATCGCCCACAAGTGCCTGCACATCAGGCCACACACTTGGCTCCACCCCAGTTTCTTCCATAAAACTTGCAGCCGTGATCACTTTTTCTTCTTTGGCCGCAAGATTCCAAATATAGACATTGGGCCCTAAACACTGCTTTAAATCTTTATCACCACTAATAATCACCACAGGTAAGTCCTGGGCGTACTTCTTAGCTAAAGTAGCAATACAATCATCGGCTTCAAAACCTTTGGTTTCTTCATCGCGCAGGCCTAAAGCTCGCACCATAGCACAGATAGGATCTAGCTGTTTGACAAGATCCTCAGGCGTGGCTTCACGATTAGCCTTATACAAGTCATATAACTTATGTCTAAAATTCGGTTGGTGACCATCACGCACAAATAAAAAATATTTTGGCGTCTCTTCGCGTAAAATGCGTAATAAAAGTTTGCTCACACCAAAAATGGCATTTGTCGGGAATCGTTACGATAAAGAGATTGAAGTTTGGTCAAGTTCTCAAAGAACAGACACAAGTATAAGCGGCTTTAAAACATCTTACCCTTAAAATTTTGGCGACATATTCATGCAGGTCATCAGTACTTGACCCATCGCCCAAAAATCAAGCAAGAAAGATGCATTCTGTGTCTTCTGCAAGATTTGAGCACTACTGATACTTTATGCAGAGAGTGTTCTTGCGTAAGTTTTATTTGCTGCTTGCTACAAAAAATTATTCTTCTTGGTACTAGAGGCTTATATTACATGATATAATAGGTTGCTGTAAGATCTAGCACATCAAGGAACATCCTTCTAGACAAGTAGTACAATGTGCATACTAGATATCAAGAATATCTTCTACACAAAGCTGACTCAATTCATCTATGTTGCAGATTTTAAACACCAATCCTTGAGAGAAAATTTTAAGGCGTCAACTACAATCTCTGTATCTTGTTCACGTTAAAACGCAACTTTTAACGCAGTCTTACAATTACTTGCAGACCTCTCATGCTTTCACATGAGCGCAGACTATATCTTCAGCCAAATAATCTTGGCGCAACATTTTTCTTCAGGCCTAAGCTTCCTGCTTTACTCTCCCTCAAGGAGATAGTCGTTGAAGGTCTTCCTTGCTATGTAGATAGTTTAGGACTTTCCCTGCTAAACACCCATTGTTTATTGACACTTAGGACGGATGTGTGCAGATAGCACTCTTCCGCTTTTTTTCACCTTATGCCATCCTTACGTTTTTTTCGCTTTCGCACCTTAAGATATTATCTTCAGCTTATCTTTTCAGATTACTGTTTAGGGGTAAGGCTTTAGGGATTACAAGCATTTAACGTTGAGTTTACACCTCTTGCAAGATGTAAAGGGTTCTCTATGTTATTAAGCCACAAAGTCACATATTGCCTACGAACTATAAGTTGTGCAATATTCCTGACAGTTGTCTTAACAGTTACGTAGCCCATCTGAACGTTGCATATTGCGCCCTGTATAAAAGGCGCGAAACATAAAGGCAGTTCCATCCATTAAAAAAAGCGGTTCCTGGGTCACCCCAAGCTGATCTTTAAGCGCCATTGCTCCCCCTAAACTTGCCATGCAATCTACTTATACCTACAATCTTGAAACTAAAATCCAACCAAAAAGTACAATGTGAGTGCCCGCATAGTCAAGATTTAGCAAAACTCTACTGCTATAATTTATGCTATAGTGTCAGCTTTTAGTATACAAGTTTTCTGCTTTTGCTACATATGGTTAGTATATCTCTAGAGTCTCTTGCTAATCATCTTGTTTACATAGACTCAACATAGTCTAAATTAAGCAACAGGTTACCAACTGTAAAATATATGAATCAACCTCCTCTGTCTGTTACCTGTACCCATATAGGCCAAGAACTCACTGTGACTTTAGGTGGTTCTTGGCACTTAGGTGCACCGAAACCTCCCAGTTATGAAGAAGCTCTCAATACCCTTGCAACAGGTGAGCTCTCTAAGCTCACCCTCCAAGCCCCCCAGCTTGAAACTTGGGATTCGAGCTTATTAGTCTTTTTGGTTCAACTTGTGCGGATCGCAAAGACTAGACATATTCCCATCAATGAACAATTACCAGTAGGCTTACAGCGTCTTTTAACCCTTGCCTTTGAGGTAAAAGAACAACAAGGTGCCAAACGATCCTCCCACGGAGAAAATTTCTTTGCCCAAGTTGGCGACAAAGTTATCCATTTCTTTCCCGCCTTGTGCGATCTTTTACTCTTCTTAGGCCAGGTTGTGACAGCCCTCTGGCACTTATTCTTAGGTCGCGCCACCATGCGCCGCCAAGATTTCATCGCCTGTATTCATGAATGTAGCCTCCAAGCTCTGCCCATTGTGTCCATCACCAACCTTCTTTTTGGCCTCATCTTAGCGTTTGTAGGCGCTGTACAGTTGACGCAATTTGGGGTGCAAGTATATGTTGCTGGCCTTGTAGGCATTGGCATGCTGCGCGTGATGGGGGCGGTCATGGTCGGCATTGTCATGGCAGGCAGAGTGGGTGCATCTTATGCCGCCTTAATTGGTACCATGCAAGTCAATGAAGAGGTTGATGCGCTCTTAAGTTTTGGCTTCTCCCCGGTAGAATTTTTAGTCTTACCCCGCATGTTAGCCTTAGCACTCATGGTGCCCTTGCTCACGATTTATGCAGATATGATGGGTATCCTGGGTGGCTATCTGGTAGGCACATTACTGTTAGATCTCAATCCCCTTGAATATTTGAACGCTACAGCCAATATGGTGGATTTTAAGCATGGACTCATTGGCTTGGTCTATGCTACTATGTTTGGAATTGTCATTGCCATTTCTGGCTGTTATCACGGCATTCGGTGTGGCCGCAGTGCGCAGGCTGTAGGTATTGCTACTACTACGGCTGTCGTACATTCTATTGTTGGCATCATTGTCATGACTGCTATTATCACCATCATCTGCAACGCATTAGGAATTTAAGGCATGCCCCAAAAGCTACACGCGCCTTTGATCAAAGTACAAGACTTACTTGTGGGTTATGGATCCTTTATTTTAATGCGTGATGTCTGTTTCCAGGTCAATGCCGGCGATATTTTCTTTATTACCGGTGGCTCTGGTTGTGGTAAATCCACATTATTAAAGGTATTAATGGGGCTCAAGCCACCCAGCCAAGGTCATATTTGGTATGGTCAAGATGATTTTTGGGCTAGCCCTATCCAGATACGTAATAAAATTAAACGCAATACAGGAGTGTTATTTCAAAGTGGTGCCTTATGGAGTTCCATGACCTTAGCGCAAAATGTGGCGCTCCCGCTCCAACAATATACGACGCTCTCTGATGACGCTATTTATGAATTGGCCAAATTAAAATTAGCCTTAGCTGGCTTAGCTGGTTTTGAAGATTACTATCCTTCAGAAATCAGTGGCGGCATGCGCAAACGGGCAGGCCTTGCACGCGCCTTGGCCTTAGATCCCCAAATTCTCTTTTTAGATGAACCCTCAGCAGGTCTTGATCCTGTGAGTTCCAGGCATCTCGATGATTTGATTCTCGAATTACGTGATACCTTAGAGACAACCTTTGTCATTGTTTCCCATGAATTAGATAGTATTTTTGCTATTGCCAACAATAGTATCTTTCTCGATAATCAAACACGCACTATTCAAGCCAAAGGGGATCCCAAAGTCTTACGTAATGATCCTAATACGCCCCTCTGCGCTTTGAATTTTCTGACACGGGGCGCTGCAGCCAAACAAGCTACGACCTAATATACTTTGCTTCTACTTGCAGCTTCCCTAAAAAGCTATTTTCTGTGTACCCATCCTAACTTTTTTGGAATATTGCGATGGCCAACTACAAAACAGCCATTGGTGTCTTTACTATTGGCGCCATTACGCTCATCCTGCTTGGTATCTTTTTCCTTGGTGGAAAAAAAATATTTGGATCCAAACTTGAATATGTCCTCTACTTTGAACGCTCGGTAAGCGGTCTCTCCGTAGGTGCACCTGTGGTGTTCCGTGGTGTACCGCTTGGCAATGTTACGCGCATCAGCGTGGTCTTTGATCCACGTTCTTCCACCATCAAAATTCCTGTCTATATTCACATTGATGATAATAGCATTGTTCGCAAAAGTGGTAAAGACATTCCAGAGATTTATCAACATGATATTATTCAATACATGGTTCAAAAAGGTTTAGCGGCTAGACTACAAATACAAAGTTTAGTTACAGGTCAATATCGTATTGAATTAGACTATTACGAAAATGCTCAATTAAATTTCCATTCAAGTAAGCCTAATCATGAAATTCCTACTGTTCCATCACCAATTGATGAATTACAGCAAAATTTATCCAAACTACCTTTATCTGAAATAACCAATAACTTAAATAAAATACTTCTAAGTATAGCCAATGCTTTACAAGATGGTGAAGAATTAAAAGCTGGCATTGCATCTTTTCATGCTACATTTAGTACAGCAGAAAATATTCTAAAAACAAATCCGATCCTCACTGCGTTAAATAATGTATTACAAAAAATAGATATTTCTGCAGGGGCTGTAAGTAAAGACATACCTTACATTCTAACTAGTGTGCGTACTTCCCTAGACGATATGGCAGCAACTATGTCCCGGTTCAAACAAATTGCAGCTTTTTCCCAATCTTTATTGAACAACAATTCACCGGCAGTGCAAGATGTACGTACCTTACTCAAAGAATCTGCTGCCGCAGCTAGATCCTTACATAATCTGGCTGACATGCTCAACCGTAATCCTGAAGCCCTCTTATCAGGCAAACGTGGAGGTCGCTAATGTTGCGTCCGTATTCTGTGCTGCTTGTACTCATGCTCCTCTTAATAGCTGCCTGCGGACGCAGTGCTCCCACTAACTACTACGCATTAACGGCGCCGACCGAACAACTCAATCTGGATCGGTTACCTCGCAAAACCTTGCGAATTGCCCGTGTAGCCATTCCGCAATATTTGGATCGTGAACCCATTGTAACGCATAAAAGCACAGTTGGTGAACTGCACGTTGATTCCATCCAGATCTGGGCCGAACCCCTCAATGAGGGCATTAGACGTATTTTACAAAATACTTTGAGCCCAAAACTCCTGCAAACTGGGATCAATGTCTTACCTTTAGCTAGCGAAGAAACTGGCAACTATGTTCTCTTTATTGATGTGTTGCGCTTAGATGGTGCCTTGGGTGGTCAACTTGACTATAGTTGTCAATGGCGGCTTACAGAAATTAGCAGCAATCGCACCCTTGCTGAAGGGATTTTTTCGGCCCAAAAGCCCTTGGCTGCAGCCACATATAAAGAATACGTGCAGGCCACAAGTACTATTCTGCATGAGTTTGGCTTAAGCTTGGCTGACCGTATCATGAAAGCCATAAAATAATTTTACATTAAAGTCTTTCATCCCACGCTTGCTTTCATGGGATGAAAGACTTTGTTATTTTCAAAGGCTCTTGTGCCGAGGTCAACATCCATTGAGTTGCAAGAAAAATTGGCATTAACAAAAAACTGTTTCAAGTTTTCTTAGATGCTTTTATTGTATAGTTAATGTTTTGCTACAACGTATTATCAACTTTGGATGATAATAGTTAATAGTCTATAAACATATCATATAGAAATATGTAGATGGTACTCGTGCTACAGATGTTTTTATTAATGCAATCAAAATATTCTCTATAGCTCATGTATTTGCGACAATTGTGCACGGGCTAAATGGTTTGTCACTGAAAATGACCTTTGTGTTAAACAGTTTGTCACTGAGAGCTAAACGGTTTGTCACTAACAATCTGTTTTTTTGACGTTAGAAAAATAAATAGTTATATATACGATATAGTAAGTGAGTATTGTTGCTCAGAATGGATGATCATGAACATTTTTACCTAGACCATATACAAAATAGATTATTCAAAAAATGGTGGAGATATATTGTAATCATTAAAGCTTTTGAATCATCTCTAGATCTTATACAGTATATTAAATCTTTTCGTGATATAGAATAATTATTTAATAATGTTAGGTTATGATTTATTGAATACTTACATATCAATATATATTTATTTTAATATAAAGTACTTGCATTATATATAATATCATCTATATTCTTTTTTGAACATAGATGCTTATTAACTTATTTATACTTCAAGAATAAATCGTAATATTAAAGATTACGGAAACTAGTGTCAAACCATTTAGCTATGTCAGTGACAAACCGTTTAGCTCAGTTAAGTGACAAACTATTGAGCCCATGTACAACAATGTCGCTAATATGGATGTTTATATCAACATTGATAATATTAATGAAGGTGCTCATTCATCTAGCGATCTGTGCGGAGCAATTGCAATAAAAATGCAATTCGACCATTTTTTTACTTTTTAAGTAGATTTTAGATTAGATATTACGTTTCGCCTAAATGTTTGAACGCCGTTGTGCCAGAGCCCAGATTGTTCTTATTCTTTTCGGATCAGTTATTCA
>JAFTDU010000055.1 GCA_017454005.1 Desulfovibrionaceae bacterium
ATTTTCACCTATCACAAAAAAGATGATTATTTATAATGGGAAAACAAAATTTAATTATAATAATCAAATTCATTTAATTAAGGTAGATGATTTTTTTAAAGATATTACAAAAGTTGATGCTTAATATATATGTTAAGTAAATTTATAATATATAATATTATATTTGGTAATAAAAATAATATTAGTTTATAAATGATATGCTTAAATAAATTTAAATTTTAGTTTTAGTTTTATATAGACAAGTAACAATAAATTTAGTCGTGAAAACATAACTTGAAAAATAATTTATGTATTATTAAATACCAATATAATATGTGTATCTTATAGAAAATTATTGTTTACTAAAAAGATTGTTTATTTTAAGAATGTTTTAAAATTGTACAATACAATAAACTAAATATTGTGTATAACATTGCTAATCTATTTTTACAGGGCTTACCTTAAAAGTATAGCGAATGTATTTTCTTTGGTAAAATGATGATCAACAATTTTGGCAAAACATAATATCATATAACATAAGCCTTTATTAAAGATTTTTAAAATATTTATCAATATAACATCATAGGAATGTATCATTATGCAAAGAAGAACTTTTTTATGCACATTAGGCGTAAGTTGTTTAAGTCTATGCGTTCCACAAATTACCTTTGCAGCGAGCAAAGCATTGGTTGTTTATTTTTCTAAGACAGGCGAGCAATATGGCGTAGGTGTCATTAGCAAAGGTAATACTGCTATTGTTGCTGAAATGATTGCCAAGAAAACATCTGCAGATTTAAGTGAAATCACACGCGTCGATGATACTTATCCCAAGACCTATCAGGCCTTGTGTGATGTGGCTAAAGACGAACTTACTAAGAAAGTGCGGCCTAAGTATTCAATGTCTATTACAGATTTAAGTGGGTATCAGACAATTTTTATCGGCGCTCCTGTGTGGTGGGGTGATTGGCCCATGGTCATGTATAGCTTTTTTGAACAGGCCAATTTAGCTGGGAAAATGTTGATTCCTTTTTGCACCCATGAAGGCAGCGGCCTCTCGGAATTTGATAAGAAGCTTGCAAAAGCCTGCCCCAAAAGTCGGGTAGGTCAAGGGCTTGCCATTGTTGGTCGGGATGCTCAGAAGCATAGTGCCAAAGTCGATACAGCTCTTGATGGCTGGTTAAAAAAATTAGCTGCCCAAGGTGTCGTATTTTAAAACAATATGCGGATGATTATCCAAGTAATGTTGGTGGGCTCTCTTTTAGCCCTCATGGCTTATGCTAGGCTTGGGGAAGAGGTGCACGAAATCCTTGGCACAAGTATGCTGCTGTTCATGTTTGTGCATCTCTGGCACAATAAAACTTGTCTTGCAAATATTTTTCATGGTAAATCTCCAAGAGCACGCATCTTCCATAGTATTTGTGCTCTTTTATTAATATTAATTTTGTGTTTACAAGGCATAAGTGGCATCGTAGTCTCAAAACATCTGTTTGCTTTTATGCAAATACCTGGTTCTGCTTTTGCAAGAGCTATCCATTTATGTTTAGCCTATTGGTGTTTTGTATTGATCGCGATTCATATGGGGCTTAAAGCAACACGCTTTATTAAGTTGCTTACAACCTATTTTAGAGAACGTATGTATCTTGTGATCCTTATTTATCTAAGTATTGCGTTTTATGGCTTTTTAGTATTTACCAGGTCAGATATTCTCGATTATATGTTGTTAAATAAAGCCTTTATGAGTTATAATTCTGATGAGCCAATGATTGTCTTTTTTTTAGAGCATATAGCGCTTGGTATATTTTTTATTACATTCGGCATGATAATAAATAAAATGAGTAAATATCTTAGTAGTAAATAATGCATATTCTAAATTACAGTAAAAGCCTTTGTTTTTTTACTCTGTCCATAGCGTTCTAGATAATGTTCTAGGCTGTTTACACTATATTAGCTTCAATTTTTGTGCTGCCAAAAGCGTAAACAATAAGTCTTGAATAGGCAGAGGGGTAAATGCTGCAGAAGCCCTGATCTGTGGCTGCTAATCTGTGGCAGCTAATGCTTGACAATTTTTTAAATTGCGCTAAACAATAAGGTATGAATATTTATACTCACCTCTTCACAGCTATTGCTTCTGGCAATTTTTGGTGGCGCTTCTTCAAGCGTGATAGGAGAGGTGCGTCTAAAGAAGCTTGAGTCAGAGTCAATTATACACTCAAGGCCGTCTCCTATTGTGAGGCGGTCTTTTTTTTTGCCTGGTAAAGCCACCGCCTTCTAGGAACGCGACCCAACATTTATGAGGTTTGTATGGATCAGCCAATTTTACTTGAACAACAGGCGCAGTGGCTTAGTGCCGACATGGACACCCCCATAAGTCTTTTTAAAAATGTGGTGGGTTCCAAGAATGGGATTTTACTTGAAAGCGCCGAGGTTGATGGACGTTGGGGGCGCTACAGTGTGCTTTTGACAGAGTTTATGCTGGAAATTTCTTGTGTGGAGGGCTGTCTGCATCTTTGTGTGCACTCAGATCTCTTGAAGCCACTCTTGGCCTACGAAGGCTCAGAATTTATTAGTGGCTTAAGGCAGGTCATGCGCCACATCGATCTCAAAGCGCCTGTGGCCGCGCAAGATTTACCGCCCATAACAAGGGCCCTTTATGGTTATTTTGGCTTTGGCATGGCAGCACTTTTTACGGAGCGTTTAACCAAAGTCATGCCGCCAAGTGAAGCCCAGTGTCGGCTTGTGTTACCAGCAACCATTTTACTCTTTGATCATCTCTATCACAGATTGTGCCACATAAGTGTGGGGCAAATTGGGAATTTACCGTCCCTAGATCAAGCTGTGCGTAAGGGAACATCTAGTCCTATAATCACTGATCTAACAAATCAACCCAGTGCTGCAGGCTATCAAGAAAATGTATGTAGGATTCAGGAGTGGTTACGCCAAGGTGAAGCCATTCAAGTGGTACCATCAGTGCGTTTTTCTTGCACACTTCAGGGTGATGTCTTTGAGTTATATAGGCGGATGCGCAGATTTAATGCGTCACCCTATATGTTTTTCATGCGCTGGGATGATTTGACCTTATTTGGTTCCTCACCTGAAGTAATGGTCAGTTGTAGTGATGGCGTGCTCAAGTTAGTACCCATTGCCGGTACCAGAAGGCGCGGTATCGATGAGCGCGAAGATCAATTCTTGGCAAGTCAGCTGCTGCATGATCCCAAGGAACGGGCCGAACATGTCATGTTGGTAGATTTAGGCCGCAATGATTTGGGCAAGATTGCCCAGCCGGCCAGTGTCAGTGTCGAGCGTTTTATGCAGATTGAACGTTTCTCCCATGTCATGCATTTAACGAGTACATTGCAGGCCCATCTTAAGTCCAATTTAGATGCTTTGGATATTTTAGGCGCCACTTTTCCTGCTGGCACTGTGTCAGGTGCGCCTAAAGTACGGGCTCTTGAATTGATTCGTGAGGTTGAAGGTTGTGGGCGTGGCCCCTATGCAGGATGTCTTGGTTGGTTAGGTTTAGATAAGGAACATGTTAATCTTGATTTAGGCATTACCATTCGCAGTATGTGGCAAACAGGGGATAAAGTATATTGGCAGGCTGGCGGTGGTATTGTGCATGACTCAGATCCTGTTTTAGAATGGAAGGAAGTCGTGAATAAAACGGCTATTATGCGTCTTGTTTTAGGCCTAGAAGGAGAAGAACATGTTTCTGCTAATAGATAATTATGATTCCTTTACCTATAATTTACTGCAGGCATTCTACTCTTTAGGTTTTGAGCCGCATGTAGTCTATAATGATGATCCGAGCTTGGTAGATTTAGCAGCAAGGCCTGATCTTGAAGCAGTGTGTATTTCACCAGGGCCTGGGCGGCCTGAACAGGCAGGTGCATGTTTACAATTTTTAGAAAGGTTACCGCAGCACATTCCTGTGTTAGGTGTGTGTCTTGGCATGCAAATTTTAGGTCTGTTTGCTGGGGCCAAAATAGAGCGTTGTCCTGAGATTTTACATGGCAAGCAATCGGAAATAAGCCATGTGGGCACAGGTCTCTTTGCGGATTTGCCGCCGAAATTGCTTGTGGGGCGCTATCACTCCCTTATGGTGAGCGAAGTAGCTAACCCTAAATATCCCTTTATGGTTACAGCAAGAGGCCCTGCCCAAGAGATCATGGGCTTAAGCTATAAAGACAGGCCTTGGGTTGGGGTGCAATTTCATCCTGAATCCATTTTGACACCGCAAGGCATGCAACTCTTAGGTAATTTCCCCAAAGAATTGACACGGGTGGAAGATCCGCGCAGTAAATTTGTGCAAATACTCGATGCTGTGGCCAATGGCGAGGATTTAAGTAGGGCCAAGGCACAGTTTTGTTTTGGGGAATTACTTGATGGCAGTCTCACCCCAGCCCAAGCAGGCAGTTTTTTAATGGCACTGCGTATGAAAGGGGAAACTTCAGTTGAGCTTGCTTGTGCCGCAAGAGCTTTATTAGAGCGGAGTATCAAGGTACCTGAGATTACTACACCGCACATTGATGTGGTGGGAACAGGTGGAGATGGCAAACATTCCTTTAATTGTTCTACAGCCACGGCCTTGATCTTAGCAGGTATGGGCTATATGGTCACAAAACACGGCAATAGAGCTGTGTCCTCTACCTGTGGGAGTGCTGATGCTGTGGAAGGCTTAGGCTTACCCCTTGAAAGTGAACCCCAAGAGGTTTTAACAGAACTTAGCAAACGCAATTTTGCCTTTATTTTTGCGCGACATTTTCATCCTGTATTCAAACATTTGGCGCCCATAAGAGCTGAGCTTGGGGTTAGGACATTGTTTAATCTCTTAGGACCCTTACTCAATCCCGCTAGACCTACCCATATTTTATTAGGTGTAGCGAAGCCAAGCCTAGTACCTTTGGTGACCGATGTGCTTTTAGAATTGCAACAACCTGTGGCTGCTGTGGTCTGTGGGGCTGGCGAATATGATGAAATTACGCCTCTGGGTATAGCGACTGTTAGTCTCATTCGTGGGGGCAGGACGACCAAGCTTGCGCTCAATCCTGCAGATTTTGGCATTGCTCCATGTACGCCAAAGCAGTTAGCTGTCCATTCTAAACGTGAAGCCGTAGCAGTTTTGCAGGATCTCTTGCAAGGTCAAGGTCCTGCCCCGATGTTGGATATGCTGGTCTTAAATGTGGGCTTAGCTTTATATCTCTTGGAAGCTGAACGTGAGCTTGGGGCATGTATGGCCCAGGCTAGACTTGCAGTGCGTCAAGGGGTGGCGCAGAAGGTGCTGTATGCTTGAGAAGATTCGTGCGGCCAAAGCTATCGAAAGTAGGAAGTTTGCAGCCTTAAAAGCCCAAGGTTGCCTACCTAAAATAAATAGAGCCAAACCTGATTTTGTGGCGAGTTTGCACAAGCGAGGCAAATGGCCTGTGGCCTTGATTGCTGAATATAAATGTGCTTCGCCTTCGCGTGGTCAAATTTGTAAGCCTCTGCCTTTGCAAGATGTGGCACCTCTCTTTGCCAATGAGGCGCAGGCAATGTCTATCTTGACAGAGGAACTGTACTTTGGCGGGCACCTCGACTATTTGACAATTGCGGCCCAAAGTTTTCATGCAGGAGCTAGCTTGCCGCTTTTGCGCAAGGACTTCATCTTTGACAAATTGCAGGTGGAAGAAACAGCCCTAACCCCAGCCTCTGCTATGCTCTTAATGGTGCGTCTTGTGCCTAATGTGCAAGACTTAGCAGCTTTAATTGAGCTTGGGGCAAGCTTAGGTGTCGCTGCGGTTGTTGAGATCTATGATAGTCAGGAATTGACTATAGCACGCGCTGCTGGAGCGCAAATTATCTTGGTCAATAACCGCGATTTGGCGACCCTCAAAGTTGATCCTAAGCACGGGTTAGAGCTCATTCGTGAATATCCCCCCAAAGCTCACGAAACCTGGATTTGTGCCAGTGGCATGCGGGGACAGACTGAACTTGTGGCGGCTGCTGAGAGCGGCTTTCAGGCGGCCTTACTGGGCACAAGTATTATGCAAAATGGCACTTTGCGGGAAAATTTTCAGCGTTTAGCAAGTAGTTAATGTCTATCTTTGGTTTGCCCCAAAGAGATTTGCTATGCCAAGAACAAAACTCAAAATTTGTGGTTGCCGGCGCCAAGAGGATTTAGACCTTGCAGCTAGCCTGGGGGTAGATTTTTGCGGCTTTATTTTTCATCCCAAAAGCCCAAGATTTATTGAGCCAGAAGTTGCTGCAAGGTTAGATTCAGGTGGCATGTTGCGGGTAGGTGTCTTTGTCACGCATACTTTACAAGATATTCAAGAGATTGTGGCGCAAGCTAGACTTGACCTTGTGCAGTTGCATGGAGGGCAAGATGAGGCTTTGGCAGAAAATTTAGGTCGCGAACGTGTCATTCGCGTATTGTGGCCAGAACGCTATTTGGCGCAGGTAGATGGCTTGGCATGTGCTTTAGCTAAGTATCAAGCCTGCGCATATTATCTCTTTGATGCTGGGGTGCAATCTGGGGGCAGTGGTTCTGTGTGGGATTGGCAGCTGCTTGCACATTTAAAGGTTCCCAAGCCCTTCTTTCTTGCAGGTGGCTTAAATATTGAGAATCTTCCCGCTGTCCTTAAGATGCAACCTTTTGCTGTGGATCTCAATTCAGGGTTAGAGATAGCACCAGGTGTGAAGGATCCAGACAAAATACGTGCTGCTGTTGAGATGCTTAATTAGCTCTAGTGCTTTTATATTTTTAGATGGAGGCAGCGTAGCCACATGTCAGGTTAAGCTACGCTGAAAGTTTAATGAAAGAAGGTTATTTTGGTGAGTTTGGCGGCTGTTTTGTGCCAGAATTGTTGATGCCACCGTTAAAAGAGGTGGCCCAAGGCATGCGCGATATTCTGCCTTTCTCCAAGTTTCAAGCTGAGTTACAGGATCTTTTAAAAAATTATGCGGGGCGGCCCACGCCTCTAACTAAATGTAATAATTTGTCCAAGGAGTTAGGCTTTACCTTGTGGCTGAAGCGGGAAGATTTGCTGCATACAGGTGCACATAAAATGAATAACGCTTTGGGCCAAGGTTTGTTGGCTAAATATCTAGGCAAAAAAAAGTTAATTGCCGAGACTGGTGCAGGCCAACATGGCGTGGCCACAGCTGCGGCTGCAGCAAGATTGGGGCTTGAGTGCTGCATCTATATGGGTGCAGAAGATATAGAACGCCAGGAAATCAATGTCTTACGCATGCGGCTTATGGGTGCGGAAGTGCAGCCTGTGGAGACAGGTTCTAGAACATTAAAAGATGCCATTAATGCTGCTCTCAGGGCCTGGATCTCTGAGCAAGCCACGACCCATTACTGCTTTGGTACAGCAGCAGGTCCCCACCCCTTTCCCACATTAGTGAAGACCTTCCAGGCGGTAATTAGCCAAGAGGCTAAGGCTCAACTCAAGGAGCAAATAGGCGGTCTGCCAAATGCAGTGGTTGCTTGTGTTGGCGGAGGCTCCAATGCCATTGGTGCATTTGCTGAATTTCTTGATGATGCTTCAGTGAAACTCATTGGGATCGAAGCTGCAGGCACAGGCGAGCCAGGTTGTTTTAATTCCGCAGCCTTAAATTTGGGGAGTCCCGGCGTCTTGCATGGTAACTATACCATGGTATTGCAGAATTTAGATGGACAAATTGAGCCTTCCCACTCCATTGCCCCAGGTCTTGATTATCCTGGTGTAGGTCCAGAACATGCCTATTTGCGGAAAATTGGCCGGGTGCAATATGGTTTAGTGAAAGATGCAAATGTCCTGGCTGCCCTAAAGCGCCTTTGCAAGAGCGAAGGTATTTTGCCAGCCCTTGAGTCCTCACATGCCTTGGCCTGGGTGTTTGATCATGCGAAAGAATTTAGCGCTAACAGTCATGTACTTGTTAATCTCTCAGGGCGAGGTGACAAAGATCTCCACATTATTCACAACGCAGTGGGAGCGGGAGCATAGGTTATGCATGCTTTAGAAGCAAAAATTCGGGCTGCAAATCAAGCAGGACGTGCGGCCTTAATTCCCTTTGTAACGGCAGGTTTTCCCGAACCAAAAGAATTTTGGCCGGTGTTGCTTGATTTAGACCAACATGGAGCCGATATTATCGAGATAGGTGTACCGTTTTCTGATCCTGTGGCTGATGGGCCAGTGGTGGCAAAGGCTTCGGCCCAAGCTCTGCGCGATGGCGTACGTTTAGCAGACATTTTGCAAGAAATAAAAGCTCGCCGCAGTTTTCTGCAGGCAGAACTTGTACTCATGGGCAAGAGAGCTGTCGAGGTAAATTTTCGACAGTAGACCCTTTGTATCCTGTAAAGGGTGCAAACTCAGTGTTAAATGCTTGTAATCCCTAAAGCCTTACCCCTAAACAGTAATCTGAAAAGATAAGCTGAAGATAATCTTAAGGTGCGAAAGCAGAAAAAACGTAAGGATGGCA
>JAFTDU010000056.1 GCA_017454005.1 Desulfovibrionaceae bacterium
AAAGCATTATCACTCTAATAAAAAATATCTAAGAACATAAAATTAAAGACTAATACTGGAATACAGTTAGTATCAACATATCGTAATGCATATCTAAATCTATTTTGCTCTTTGCCGAACACTTTTTTACTCACCTATCACAGAGATTAACTGCTTGCGTTTGTCATGTTTCTCATCTTATAATATTTTACATATCATTTTTAGATTATAATGCCTGCACCAATTTGTTTCTTGTGAAACATTTTGACCAGTAAAAAACGCACAACATAAACTGTGAAGACACAGGTTCAGATTCAGGCTTATCTCAACTACCTCTTCGGCAGATCCTTAAGGGGCTGCAGCATCTTCGCTTGCTTCGGTCTCACCCTCTTCGTCACTAGTATAGGCAGCCTTTAAAATATCCCCTAAATTTTGCCCGCTATCTTGCCCGCTATCTTGCGGCCCAGCATGATATTCTCTGACCTACGCCGTTCTTCTTCATCGCCGATTTGTTTAATGAACAAATCTTAACGGCGTTTTTCGAAACTTGCTGATCTTGCGCAAGCGCTCATGTCCATTCGAAGTAACTTAGGCTAACCATTTATATTGTTAAAATCACATGCTAATATGAGAATCTTGTGTAATATTTTTGTGCATCAAGTAAACTACAACCAAATAATACTCAAAATTCATAACGAGTCTAATAGCATATATCAGGCACTTTAACACATTATCACTCTAATAAAAAAATATTTAAGAATATAAAATTAAAGGCTAATCCTCTAATACAGTTAATATCAAAATATCGCAATGCATATCTAAGTTGATTGTACATCTTAATTTTGAAGCTTGCTCTTTGTAGGACACTTTTTTTACTCAACATTCGCAGCCATTAACTGCCTGAGCTTGTTATGGCGCTCATTTTATAATATTTGACGTATCGTTTTTATATTATAATATCTGCAACCATTTGTTTCTCGTGAAACATTGTAACACAAAAAAACCCTCACAGCATACACTGTGAGGGTTCTATATCTCTAAAAATTAAGCCACAGGTTCAGTTTCAGGCTTATTTTCAACTACTTCTTCGGCTACTTCCTGAGGGGCTTGAGCATCCTCGCTTGCTTCGGTCTCACCCTCACCATCTTCGTCACCAGTTTGGGCAGCCTTTAAAATATCCCCTAAATTTTGCCCGCTATCTTGCGGCCCAGCATGATATTCTTTGGCTTTACGCCGCTCTTCTTCATCGCGGATCTGCTTAATGGACAAACCTAAACGGCGTTCTTCAGCACTTACATGGATAACCTTGGCCTCAATTTCTTGACCTTCCTTGTAAGTATCGGTTGGGGCAGGCTTGCCTTTTTTGCTGCCAGAAAGCTCAGAGATATGCACCAAGCCCTCAATACCTTCCTCGACTTCCACAAAGAGACCAAAATCTGTAATATTGGTGATAACACCTTTAACGGTTGTGCCTTCAGGATAGTTATCTGGCACATGGGCCCAAGGATCGTCAGCCAATTGTTTAATACCTAAGGTAAACTTTTCATTGGCTTGATCCACAGTCAAGACCTTGGCTTGAACCGTATCGCCCACCTTATAGACTTCATTGGGGTGCCGAATCTTGCGTGTCCAGGAAATGTCTGAAACATGAATTAAGCCATCAATGCCATCTTCAATGCCGATGAACATGCCAAATTCGGTAATATTTTTGATGACACCTTCAAGTATTGTGCCTTCAGGATATTTTTCAGCCACCAGCTCCCAAGGATTGGGACGCACCTGTTTCATGCCCAAGCTGATGCGTTTTTTCTCCCCATCCACACCCAAAATCACAACTTCAACTTCATCACCCACATGCACCATTTGGGAAGGATGACGTAATTTTCTCGTCCAGGACATTTCGGAAATATGTACAAGCCCTTCCACACCAGGCTCTAATTCCACAAAGGCGCCATAATCCACGAGATTGGTGACTTTACCAGCACATTTTGTGCCTTCAGGATATCTTTCAGTAATATCTTTCCAAGGATCAGGTACTAATTGTTTTAAGCCCAAGGAAACTTTATTATTTTCACGATCAAATGATAAGACCTTTAAGGTCAATTCCTGACCCATGGTGATCATTTCGCGAGGATGGCGGATACGTTTCCAGCTCATATCAGTGATATGCAGCAAGCCGTCTAAACCACCTAAATCTACAAAGACACCATATTCAGTAATATTCTTGGCCTTACCTGTAACTAATTGACCTTCCTCTAAGGTCGATAAGAGTTCCTGGCGTTTGCTATCACGCTCTTCTTCCAGCAACACCCGGCGAGAGACAATGACATTGCTGCGCCGCCGATTGATTTTTAAAACACGGAACTCAAATTCCTGATTGACCAAAGCGTCCATATCAGGCACAGGACGTAAATCTACATGTGATCCAGGCAGAAAAGCTTCGACGCCACCGATATTGACCGTGTACCCACCTTTGATACGGTGCATGATCCGGCCTTTGATCACGCGTTCGTTCTCTTGCACTTCTTCGAGCTGATCAAAGACCTGCATGCGTTTAGCGCGTTCAAAAGACAGCGTAATTGTGCCGTCATTTTCATTTTTGCGCACCACGTAGACATCAATTTTGTCGCCGACCTTAATCGAGAGATTTCCTTCTTCGTCACGGAATTCATCAGCGGGAATTTGCCCCTCAGACTTGAAGTTCACATCCACCAATACGGTGTCAGCGTCTACGCGGACAACCTCGCCCTTGGTAATTGATCCCTCTTCTAAATCTCCAAACTGGGGATCTAAGTATGCTTCAAGAGCTGTCTCGAAGTTAAGTTCTTCTTGTCCGCTATCCTTTTCTGCCATAGCCATTCCTCCAAAAAAAGCTTCCCTGCGAAAGGGTTGAGTGCTAAATAGCAAACTTTCACTTTTAGTACAAGATGAGACTCCCTAAAAGAGAGTCTCAGCTCATGCCTAAAAATAAGCGCGAAATGGCGCTAGGACTTACAAGTTATCAAGGATAATTTTTGTAAAATCAGTGAGTGAGACTTGGGTTGAGTCTGGCATCTGCTGGGCTAAATCAAAGGTCACATGCCTTGTGGCAATGGCTTTGGCAATAGCCCCACGTAAAGATTCAGCCACATCTTCCCAGCCAATATAGGCAAAGAGCATGGCTCCTGATAAGATCATGGCACTGGGGTTGACCTTATTTTGCCCAGCATCCTTGGGGGAAGAACCATGGGTTGCTTCAAAAACAGCCACCCCCTGCCCAATATTAGCCCCAGGCGCAAGCCCTAAGCCACCCACTTGGGCTGCTAAGGCATCTGACATGTAGTCACCATTTAAATTGGGCAAAGCCAATACACTGTAATCTTTGGGGTTTAAGAGCACCTGCTGAAACATGGCGTCACAAATTCTGTCTTTGATGATCAATTTTTTATCAGAAGGGAGTACGCCCCCATGTTGCTCATAGAGTTCCTGTTCAGTCAAAGTGATATCCCCAAATTCGTCCCGCGCAAGCTCATAGCCCCAGGCCCTAAAGCCACCTTCGGTAAATTTCATAATATTGCCCTTATGCACCAAAGTGACACTTGGATAATTGTGCTTTAGGGCATATTCTATGGCCATGCGTACTAGGCGTTGGGAGGCAAACTTGCTCATGGGTTTAATGCCAATGCCTGAATCTTGGCGGATCTCGCGCTTGGCTAATTTACTGACTAGGGCGATGATGGCGCAGGCTTCAGGACTCCCCACAGGCCACTCCAGCCCACAGTAGACATCCTCGGTATTTTCCCGAAAGACAACCATATCTACCAACTCTGGCTGCTTGACTGGGGAGGGTGCGGGAGAAAAATACTGGATGGGCCTAACACACGCATAAAGATCTAGCGCTTGCCTTAAAGCGACATTCACACTGCGGATGCCGCGCCCCACAGGTGTTGTGATTGGGCCTTTTATGGCCACATGGTAGGTTTTAATTTTATCTAGGGAATCCTTAGGCAAAGTATCCCCATATTGCTCTAAGGCATTAGATCCAGCAGCAATCTCTAGCCAATCCACGCTGCGACCTCCTTGAGCCTTGGCCACAGCCCGATCAAAAACTTGTCTTGCGCAAGCCCAAATTTCTGGACCAATCCCATCCCCTTTGGCAAAAGGAATGATCGGATCACAAGGCGTATCAAAGGTACCGTCCTGCCTAAGCGTGATTGCACGCGCCATAGCTGCCTCCGCCGCTTGAAATAAAAGCGAAATATAAGGTTAATTGAGCCTTGTTTTCTAGGCCGAAAGCCTAAGCTTTGGCAATCTTGGCTTAGACCCAAGCTTTGCGAGTAGTGACTGTAGAGTCCCCAAAAAATTTTGCAATTTGACTTGCAGCGTGAGATTTTCTAAAATATCGACTTGTTTTTTTGGAGGTTAACTAATGTACGCAATCGTGGAAACAGGTGGAAAACAATATCGCGTTGAGGAAGGCTCCAAAATTCTTGTGGAAAAATTGTCCCAAGAACCTGGCACAACCGTCATCTTAGACCGTGTGCTCCTCTTCTCAGGCGCTGAATTTAAAATTGGCAAGCCCTATGTGGAAGGCTGCCAAGTCACGGCTGAAGTCTTGGAGCAAAGTCGTGGCCCCAGAATTCGCGTCTTTAAACGCTGGCGCCGCAATGACTCCCGCTCGCTTAACGGCCATCGCCAACATTTAACAACCCTATTTATCAAAAATATTAGTGCTTAAGCGTCTAAGCACTGTTAGGAGAATATCATGGCTCACAAAAAAGCTGGCGGCTCCTCACGTAACGGTCGCGATAGTGCTGGCCAACGTAGGGGCGTGAAACGCTTTTCTGGTGAACAAGTCCGCGCCGGCAATATTATTGTGCGGCAATTGGGCACAACGGTCTATCCTGGCCACAATGTCGGGATGGGACGTGATTTCACCCTCTTTGCCACCCAAGATGGAGTGGTGCGCTTTGAAAAGTACATGCGCAAACGGCGTGTTTTAAAACGTGTGCATGTTGATGTAAGCGCCGCCGAAAATTAAACTTGGACGCCGTACTTTTCAAGGAAGAACCAACTCTGGCTCTTCCTTAATTTTTGCCTTGCGCGCTTAATTTTGAGGTTGGCATGCGTTTTATTGATGAGGCCACCATTGAAGTCACGGCTGGCCATGGTGGCAGAGGCTGTGTGTCCTTTCGCCGCGAAAAATTTCTGCCCAAAGGCGGACCTAATGGGGGCAATGGAGGAGATGGCGGTTCGGTCTATCTTGTGGCTGACCCCAAACTCTTATCCCTCTATGATTTTCGCCATAAACAAATCTATCGGGCCCCAAATGGCGCCCCAGGTGGCGGCAGCCAATGTGATGGCCATAAAGGGGCCGATCTCTTCTTGCATCTCCCTGTGGGCACGCAGATTTTTCAAGAAACAGAAGCAGGCTTGGAACTAGTCGCAGATCTTGCAACCCCCAATGCCCAAGTCTGTGTGGCCCAAGGCGGTCGCGGTGGCAAGGGCAATGAATTTTTTAAGAGTGCCCGCATGCGTGCCCCGCGTTTTGCCCAAAAAGGTGAACCTGGCACAAGTTGTAAACTGCACCTAGAACTAAAAATCCTGGCCGATGTGGGCCTCTTGGGTCTACCCAATGCTGGCAAATCAACACTCTTAAGCCAAGTCTCCAAGGCCCGCCCCAAAATTGCGCCCTATCCCTTTACGACCCTGGAACCTAACTTGGGTGTCCTTGAAAATCCCTTCAATATTGATCAACGCCTCATTATGGCCGACATCCCAGGCTTAGTGGAAGGTGCCCATTTGGGGCAAGGCCTAGGATTGCGTTTTTTAAAACACCTTGAGCGCACCCGCTTTTTAGTCCATCTTTTAAGTTGCGAAGATGTAAATCTTGATGATCCGTGGGCAGGCTTTGCCCTCTTAAATAGCGAATTAGCGCAATTTAATCAGGATTTAGCCAAACGTAAGCAGATCCAAGTGATAACCAAAATTGATCTTTTAGATCCCAAAGATCTTGCGGCCTTACAAACACGCGCAACTAACGATCACTTAGATCTCCTCTTTATTTCTGCCAAAGAAAATCTTGGCCTAGATACCTTGCTGCAACGCATCTTTCAAACATCTGAATGCTTCACATAACACATCTCAAAGATGCCGAATATCAGTCGGCATCCTTTTTTTTCTTAAAGCACACTCTATCTACCTAAAAGTCATGATGAATCAAGAAGAAGCATCTTGGCGCCTTGAGCGGGATACCACACTATCTCAGGCCCGCAGCATTGTTTTTAAAGTGGGCAGCGCAGTCATTACTAATGAACAAGGTCTTGATGAGACACGCCTCCAAGCCTTAGCCGCACAAATCATCAGTGTATGGCGGGCCCTCCCCTCACGTAAACTCGTGCTGGTCACATCAGGCGCTGTTGCTTGCGGTAAGGCAATCTTAGCCAAGTTTAATAAAGACTATACCATAGCAGGCCTCTCCGCAAAGCAAGCCGTAGCTGCCATAGGCCAAGCCCAATTGATGCATGCTTGGGATAGGGTCTTTCAACCCTACACCCAACCCACAGCGCAGGTCTTATTAACCCGTGAAGACCTCCATGCAAGAACCCATTTTTTAAATATCCGCAATACCTTTGCTGAACTTCTGGACATGCACATCTTACCCATAGTCAATGAAAATGATACCGTATCGGTAAAAGAGTTGACTTTTGGTGATAATGATAGTTTAGCAAGTCTCTTAGTGAATCTGGTAGATGCCGAACTGTGTGTCAATCTCACATCAGCTCAAGGAGTCTTTGCCTGTGATCCCAAAAAGGATCCTCATGCTAAGATTTTGACCCACATTGAGGATGTGGCCAATCTTAATCTCACAGAGATGTGTGGCAGTAAAACCCATGTGGGCACAGGTGGCATGTATTCCAAATTGCGGGCTGCCAGAAGGTGTGCGCAGTTGGGGGTACCAACCTTAATTCTTTCAGGCCGTGAACCAGAGCTAATCTCCCAAGCTTTTACACCTGGATCAACCCTTGGCACCTGGATTTGCAAACAAAAAAGCCCTATCCCCAGGCGCAAATATTGGCTCGCCTATCAAGACGATCCCCAAGGAAGCCTCACAATCGATGCCGGAGCAGCCGAAGCCCTTTTGCATGGTGGCAGTAGTCTCTTACCCCAAGGCATTAGAGAGCTTACAGGTGACTTTGCTAAAGGTGCCCTTGTAAAAATAGTCAGTGCCGACAATGAACTTGGCGTAGGTTTAAGTAATTACAGCGCCAAAGAACTCCTTGAAATTATCGGCTTAAAACGCATTGAAGTGGCCGCAAAGCTTGGCAATGCACACTACCCGTGTGTGATTCATCGTGACAATATGGTCTTGCATGCTGTGGTTTAGCTGCGTCTTAAAGCTAACATCGCTAGGTCACTCACACTCTGTTCATAGAGCTGCTCTCCATCAAATAAGACACACCTCTCAGGATAGCTACCTTGCGCTATACTTTGCAATTTGGGGACTATGCTAAAGTCAAGGGGCAATTTTGTAAGTGCAAAACAGGCCATGCCCCGACAGATGACATCCTCATCATCTAAGCCCTTGGCTAACCACTTGCGCCAATCAAGACACAAGGCTTGATTTTGCTCGGCAAAGCGCCCACAGGCCCAAAAACACGAACGCCGCAGATAGTTATTATCGCAGTAGTTATCTTCGCGACCTAAATCAATCACATAGGTGATTAGAATCTTGTAAAATTCCTGCGCCAACAGTTTACTTTGCACCAAGGTTTCGGCAAAAGCTTCAGGAATGCCCCAGCCGATATTCCCTGATTCTTCACTCAAATGCCACATATACCTACGCACCACATTGCGGGCTTTTTCTGGCGAGGTCTCGCTTAAATAACTGCAGGTAGCTCCCAAGGCCACGGCAGCCTTATGCATCATTAAGGGCTCAAGTAAGAGAAAAGAAAACAAGGGTCCAATATGGGTGACACCACCTTGAGCAATAGTTGGCAAATATTCACGCCAATTGGCTGCACTTAAAAGACCTTTAAGTTCACCTTTGGCTTGTCGCATGCGAGCCATAGAAGCCTCCTAAAAAGATGTGCTGTGACCCAAAGCAATCACAAAACGCTGTCCAAAAAAGTTTACACGCCATTCTTGCTCTGGCATATGCAATTTAAGTTGTAGCAGACATAAAATTGGGTGAACGTTTTAGAGATATTTCAACTTAATTGTCAGCCTGATTTATATTGTCAAGCTTTAAAACACTTAAGCAACATGCATGAGGAGTCGATGACTCCTCTTTTTTTTAGCAGTAATTGCCTTAAATCTGCTCAGCTATAGATTTCAAGCAAGATCATTGCTGACCACCGTATTTTAACTCATGAAAACTGATTTAGCAATGATATCTGCATGCTGCAATAGTTTGATTAACTTAGACAATTAGATGGATACTTTAAAACAAAAAAGGAGTTCTACTTGGTGAGCCAAATAGATCTCCTTTGAAAATACTTTTTCCTGTACACAAGCAGCAAGAAAAACATTATTGGGAATCATAAAATTAAAAATACTCTTTTTTTATACCGTAATCTATTACATTTTCACATTTTTCAGTAGTAAGGTAATCCTTGTTATCAACGATCACGCATCAGCTTTGCTTGTCCCTTTACTGCTAATTCAGTTATTTTATCAGCCTCATCATCAATATCACTTCAAAAACCACTTTTAGATAAGAGTCTAATGTATCCCTAACATGCCTCATGTTCTTATATAACCGGCAAGGGCTCACGGATTATAAAGGCAGATAAAATATTCACTAATAAATCATACTCGTATACTAAACAACGCATAAAATTTATGACAGACTTAAAAAGATTTGAACCTTGACCTACATGCAAAATGTGCATCCTTATTATGTTCTATGCACATAGTAAAACATATGGAAAATATAAGTGCGGCAGAAAATTGTTAGTGTAGTTTACAAATTCTTTGAAGCTCTCAATAAGTTTTTTTGCGTACAACAAGATCTAGCTGGAAACTTACAAACCGCAATAATTTTTCAAAGACGTCTGCATCTTTGGTTAAGGTGGCAATATCAGGTAACATAAAGGCCAAAACACCTTCAATATGCTGCGGTTTATAACAGATGCTCTCAGCTAAAAGGATGCGTCCAGCCTCTCTCCCTAAGGCCACAACCATTTTGCCGCCCAAGGCTCGCACTCCTGACCAAAAGAGCACAGGATTAGGCTCAAGGTTTGGCAGCATATAGGGCCAAAAGGTGTGGGTGCCTTTGGGGAGCATAGGCTTTGACCGCAATAATTGTCCAAAAAAATTCCGCCGTGTATCAACCCCTTGACTGGGCTCTTTTAAAAGATCTAGCCCTAATTCAGGGTATGTCCAAATTAATGTGCCCACCTGCACCTTCTGTAAAAGTGCCTGCCAAGACTCTGGCCATTCATTAACAGGCAAGCGTTTACTGGCTGCAAGGGTCACTTGAGGTGCCGGTGCAGCTGGTTCTTTAGGCCGCTTCCAGGTCTGTCTAGGCTGTATTTTATGTGTCGCTTGTGCTGGAGCTTGGGGCATCTTTGTGGGTATTAAGAGATACTTAAGCCCTTGGCTCATCCACACCCCGGCCATGGGCGCTATGCTTGCAAAAGCCAAGTGCACAACCTCCAGGCTACTTCTGTTTTATTTAAAAGCGGCCAAATCTCGCCACAGCCTTTGGCATTGACCACACAGACTTGGTTATTTAAAGAGCCAAAAGTTGTTTCTTCAGGATTGACGCGATTGGCCACCAAGAGATCAGCATGCTTCTGTTTACATTTTTCTTGGGCGAGATTAACAAGGCTTTCCATGTCTGGAGTTGTTTCAGCTGCAAAGGCCAAAATCTTTTGGGAGGGTCTACGGTCATTTGCCAGTTCCAACAAAATGTCAGGATTGCGCTGCAAGGTTAACTGAAACGGTCCTGTGACCCCCTGTTTTTTAAATTTGCTTTTGCCATTTTGGTACGGTACAGGACTAAAGTCAGCAACGGCTGCACAAAACATGCCGATGTCCATACTGGGCCAAAGCTCTCGTGCAGCCTGATACATCTCTTTAGCTGTCTGTACAGGCACAACTTGAAAATCTTGTGGGGTGGGAAACTCAACACCAGGTCCCTGTACCAGATGTACCTTGGCTCCGCGCATCCAACTAGCTAAAGCCAGCGACATACCCATGCGACCACTAGATGGATTCGACAAAAAGCGCACACTATCCCAATGTTCCCTGGTGGGTCCTAAGGTAATTAAGACATCAAGCCCAGTCATATCTTGGAGGGCCAGAGCCTTTAAGCTTGTCCAAAAGATCTCGGCCAAATGGGCTAGCCGCCCCTCACCCTCATCCCCACAGGCACTGACACCAGTTTGGGGTTTAACAATCATGACCCCACGTTCACTTAAGGTCTTAAGATTTTGCTGCAAGGCTGGATGGGCATACATCTTAGGATTCATGGCTGGCGCTATGACAAGAGGCCCCGCATAGGCTAGAGCTTGGGCCGCAAAGAGGCGATCACATCTACCTTGGGCTAGGCTTGCAATGGCATTGGCTGAGGCCGGCGCCACCACAAACACTTGGGCTCTTGTGCCTGGCTCCAAATGGGCAAAACAGTCCTCAGTCCCCCCAAAACTATCGGTATATACAGGGATGGCGCCAAGGGCTTCAAAGAGCTTTGGCTGCACAAAATGCTGTGCCCCTGTTGAGACGGTCACAGACACATAGAGCCCGGCTTTTTTAAAGGCCCGCAGTAACTCGCAAGCTTTATAGGCAGCTACAGAACCTGTCACAGCTAAATGCACATGTTTGCCCGCAAAATGGGCGCTCTCTGTAAAAAACGTCTCAGTAATCGACACTGTTCACCTCACAAAAAATTCGCACACGCTGCGTTTGTCTCTACACAACTCCCAACTATACATAACGCAGATCAAGCACACACTTCCACGCATCATTACAATAGCTTTTGCCAACACTTTAGATCTCAGGTGCCAAGCATATGTCTTCGCAAAATCTTCCCCCAGATTTTCAACGTCAAAGCTATGTCTTTGAGCTCCCTCAAGAACGCATTGCTCAATTTCCTGCCAAAGAACGTCAGGCCTCCCGCCTCTTGGTCATAGACCGCGCAAAAAAGACACTGACCCATACAAGCTTTAGTGCCATTGCAAACTATCTACCTAAAAACGCCATCCTTGTGGCCAATAACTCCAAGGTCGTGCCTGCAAGACTCTGTGGAACAAGGGAGACAGGCGGGAAGTTTGAATTTTTGCTCTTAACCCCTCTACCCCTTTTAGAAAAAAGCCCCATAGATCAGGCAGGCTTTGCGCATTGCGTGTGCCTGGGGCTAGTGCGCCAAGGGGGCCGCGTTGTGCCAGGTCAAGAACTTAAGATTTCAGAAGATCTTAAAATCACCATTTTAGAGCTTGGCAGTTTTGGCAAACACCGCTGTAAACTAAGCTTTCGCGGGGATCTGGAAACACTCTTTACGCGTTTTGGCAAAGTCCCCCTGCCCCCCTACATTAAAAGAGAGCCAGACACAGTTGATCTTACCCGCTACCAAACGGTCTATGCCAAAGAGCCAGGCTCTGTGGCAGCGCCAACTGCAGGACTGCATTTTACAAAAGAGTTGCAGGCAAGTTTAGTGGCCCTTGGCTTCACATGGCTAGAATTAACCCTCTTTGTGGGCTATGGCACATTTAGTCCTGTGCGCTCAAATGATATTCGCGAGCACACCATGCACAGTGAATATATCGAGATCAGTGCTGATGTCGCGCAAACAATTACACTTGCCAAAGCCCAAGGCCGCCCCATCATTGCCATTGGTACAACAAGTGTACGGGCCTTAGAAGGTGCATATAAAGCATGTGGCAGATTAGAAGCCTTTGCTGGCTGGACTGATATTTTCCTCTATCCAGGAAAAAAAGTACAGGTGATCGATGGTCTGGTGACCAATTTTCACTTGCCAGGTTCCTCGCTCATCATGCTTGTGGCAAGCTTGGTTGGTAGACAAAGACTCTTAGAGATCTATCAAGAAGCAATTGCCAAGCAATATAATTTCTTCTCCTATGGAGATGCGATGTTGATTCTCTAACTAGCTAAACCTGCTTGCTGCCAAATCTCTTCTTTGGCAGCTTTTGTTTGTGCTACTGTGGGATTAGAGGCTTTTAAATATGTATCTAAGGCTGAGAGCTTTTCTGTGTAGACAATATTATGTGTTCTTTCACTATAGCCTTCTAAAGTAATCTTATCACTCTTACCTTTGCGGCTAATGACAAGATCCTGTCCAGTTTTCTTGAAAGTCAAATCACTGGCTTTTACACCTTGCAACAGCAAGGTATAGGTGCCTTGGGTTTTCTCAATTACATCCTGTCCCCAAGCGCTTTTAGCAAAGACAACTACATCGCGACCATTTTTGCCTGCAATACTATTTTTGGCTGAGCTGCCATAAAAGATATCGCTTTGTGTTGTGCCCACAAGATTTGCTTTGGCTTCTGTAATAAAGGATCCAGGATTAAGAGTTAGTGCTAATTTTAGGTTGCCACTTGTATTTGTCAAAGTATAGGTGACACCATTTTGGCTAAGGCTCTTTTTAGTTGTAAGTGTGCCAAGATTTGTTTTGGCAGATTTTAGACCAAGACTTAGATCGCCCTTAAACCAATTCTTAGCCAAAAAGTAGGTACCAAGGGATTGTACTCTCTTTACTTGAACGTATACACTACCCTTGACATTACTTAAGGCATTTGCAAGCTGCAACATGGGCGTATTAGTTTTACGTGCAAGCTCAAAGGTAAACTTACTGTTATCGTTTAAGTTTAAAATACCTAAAGTATTCTTAACTCCCTGCACATGGACACTTGCTTTGCCAACCCAAAGATTGAGGCCATTCATGTTAGCTTGGTTCTTAAGTACAAGGGTTGCCTTATTAACTAACTGCACGCCTTTGGTTGTAGTGCCGCCTGTAAGGGTAGCATTCTGTACGAGCACTTTGCCACCTAAAGATGTGCCAGCAGCACACTGCAGGGTAGCACCTTTTAAAAGCCGGGCTCCCCTGACAAGTGCCCCAGCACTTGCAACAACTACGCCATGAGGCCCAACTTCTACATTCTTAAGACTCCCGCCTTCAAAAACTCCAACCTGCCCCCCACTTACAACCTTGCAAAAGCTCGCCACCCCACCTGTATTCACAAGTAAAGTGCCTTGCACTCTGCAATCACTACTCACGCCTTTATATAAGACTCTCCCAACACCTTGAGCAGAAATTATCGTATGTAGGGCTTGGCCACTATGCACATAATGTTGGCCACCTTTTTGCACAATACTTGAAATAGACCTGCCACCTGAAATATACTGCATGGCACTCTGCTTAATGGTTGTATCTTGCACCGTGCCCTTGACAATCACCTGTACAGCTTTTTGCTCTAAAGAGACGTGTGATACAACTCCCCCACTCACATATTGGGAAGCAGTAGAGCCAACTGTGACCTTGTGCACCTTGCCACCACTTACATGCATAATCCCATGGGCCAATAAGGTAATATCTTGGGCTACTCCTTTAACAACAACCTCTGTGCCACCTTTTTGTACAATACTTGAAATAGCTCTGCCACCTGCAATATACTGCATGGCACTCTGCTGAATTGTTGTATCTTGCACAGTGCCCTTGACAATTACCTGCACAGCCTTTTGCCCTAAAGACACGTGTGATACAACTCCACCACTCACATATTGGGAAGCAGTAGAGCCAACTGTGACCTTGTGCACCTTGCCGCCAGAGACATGCATAATCCCATGGGCCAATAAGGTAATATCTTGGGCTACACCATTCAAAATGATCTGTGTACCACCACTTTTAATTTGTACATCTTGCACACGACCATTTAGAGTATACTGTAGGCCGCCACTCTCAACACGCACATCTCGCACAATCCCACTTGAGACAATCTGTGAAGCACCTTTAAGGGTTGTGTTTTGGGCCTGCCCTTTACGGATAATCTGCATCCCTTTAGTCAGAGTGGTTTTACTTATAACACCTTGACTTAAGAGCTGCGTGCCACCGTAAATCGTGGTATGTGTGGCTTTACTCCCACTAATTACCTGCTGAAGTCCACCATTAAAAATGGTGGTAGATGTCGCTACAGCATTTTTACCAAGCTGTTGGATGCCACCAGATGAGATTTTGGTAGTAGAGGCACTGGCATTTACGATCTGTAGGCCACCATTTTTAATGGTCGTCTCTTGGGCAACTCCTGCACTTACATACTGCCTACCATTACTTTGAATCAGTGTGTCGTTGGCTCTGCCTTGATTAATAATCTGATAGCCAAACTGTTTTAAAGTCGTCTTATTTGCAGTAGATTTACTTGCTACAAGCTGCACAGCATAGCTTGAAGCATGCTCACCTTTAAGGGTTGTATTGGTCGCTGTAGCTGTGGTTAACCTTTGGGTGCCTCCTGCTAAAATAGTGGTACTGGTAGTCTGCCCATTAATCACACTCTGATTACCACTTAAGCCTATGGTAATCTTGTTTGTTTTACCATTGACAAGCTGTGTGCCACTTGTGACCCGTTCATCACTTACAGTTTGATCGGTACCCACAATGGTTGTAAATGCCATGGGAATCCTCCAGCTTCTTCCCGCAAGATCTAAAATTTAGTCTCTCAAGTACAAGGAAGCGGCAAAGGAATAGCTCCCTTTGCCGCATGCAGCACAATTATAACTTGTGTGTACTAATGATTTTCTATAAACCGCGCTCTTGCATCATGCAAATTAAATCGCACACGCGGCATGAATAACCCCATTCATTATCATACCAGGCCACAGCTTTCACTAAGACACCATCTTGCACATTGGTGCACGAGGCTTCTAAGATGGAAGAAGCTGAATCCCCTTTGAAATCCATTGAGACAAGGGGTTTATCATTATAAGCCAAAATACCTTTTAAGTAGGTCTTGGAGGCTTCTTGCATTTTGGCAAGCAGGGTCTCGGTATCGGTGGGTTTCTCCAAGATGCAAGAAAAATCAACCACAGAGACGGTTGGGGTGGGCACCCGCAGAGAATAGCCTGAGAATTTGCCAGCCAATTCAGGGATGACCTTGGCTACTGCTTGGGCGGCCCCAGTGGTCGTGGGGATGATATTGCAGGCTGCAGCTCTGGCTCTTCTTGGATCCTTATGGGCTTGGTCTAAAATGCGTTGGTCATTGGTATAGGAGTGAATGGTGCACATATTCCCAAGCTTAATGCCAAATTCTTTTTGTAAGACCAAAGCCACAGGGGCTAAGCAGTTGGTCGTGCAGGAAGCATTGGAGACAATGTGGTGTTTAGCAGGATCATAAGCCTTGTCATTGACACCCATAACAATGGTTAAGTCTTCTTCTTTGGCAGGTGCTGTAATGATGACCTTCTTGGCCCCATTATCGATATGCACTTGGGTTTGGGAAGCTTTACGAAAGATGCCAGTGCTTTCAACAACAATTTGGGCGCCATATTTGGACCAGGTCAAGGCCTTTGGATCCTTCTCGGCAAAACAATGGATCTTCCAATCCCCAACTTGGGCTTCATTACCGTTAACTTGAGCATTTAAATTGCCACGCCCATAAACTGAATCATATTCGGCCAAATGAAAATTTTCTGCAGCATCGCAGAGGTCATTGATCGCCACGACCTCAACCTTATCCCGATAAGATTGATGCAGGGCACGAAAAACTTGTCTGCCAATGCGACCAAAACCATTGATAGCAACTTTAACTTTCGACATCAAAATTCAGCGTGGTTGCCCCGTAGACGGAGAGAAACGCTGCCTCCTAAATTTTTCTTAAGGTTTACAAAAGTCACGCGAAAGAAACGATTCTATTTTTGCATTTTTGAGGACAAAAAGCAATAAGACTGCTGTGTATATAATAATCACCAAAGAAAACAATTGTATTTTTTAAAAATGCTTAGCTAGAGTTAAAGTATATAAAATATGGCTAAATTTTTACGCCTTGTGCGCCAGTGAAAACAGCTCTGCATAAATTTATCTCTACAAATCAAGAGTTTTGTCTTTCATCTTACATTATGCTTTACAACTTGCGCTTAACCTTTAAAAATAAAGCGCCGCATGGAGACATTTAACACAATCCCAAGTAAGGTAAAATTCACAAGTGTAGCACTGCCCCCATAACTTATAAAAGGTAAGGGGATGCCTACAACCGGCATTAAACCGATCACCATGCAGATATTGATCAAAATTTCCCAAAAAAAGTAAAAGAAAATGCCAACTACAAGTAAGCTGCCAAAGCGATCTTTGGCTTGAATGGCTGAAGAAAAAATGGACAATAAAAAGAGACAAAACATGGAGACTAGCGCCACGCAGCCCACAAACCCCCATTCTTCGCCAAACACAGCCAAAGCAAAATCGGAATGGCGTTCAGGCAAAAAGCGCAATTGACTTTGGGTGCCCTCGGTAAAGCCCTTGCCCCAGAGTTGGCCAGAGCCTATGGCAATACGGGATTGTAAGATATGATAACCTGTGCCACGTGGATCATTGGTAGGATCGAGGAAGCTTAAAATACGTTGCCGCTGGTAATCATGCATGACTACGAACCATAAAAACACGGCTGCTAAGGGAATAGCTACGAGACAACTGCGCAAGACTGCAGCCCGCATCCCATGAAATAAAATCATGCCCCCCATGATCAAAAGGAGCATCATGGCTGTGCCGAGATCAGGTTGATTTAAGATCAACGCACAGGGGAAAAGGCCCATACAGAGCACCCCTAAAAAGCGTTTCCACCCAAGAGGTTGGCCATCTGCCGAGAGAAGCCTTGCTGCAAGTACCAGGACTGCAATTTTAGCAAGCTCTGAAGGTTGAAAACTGAGCATGCCAAAAGAGATCCAACGGGTTGCGCCATACACATTTTTGCCAATGACTGCCACTATCAACAGTAAAACTATAGTTACCCAATAAAAGGGCCAGGCAAAATTGCGTAAGCGTCTATAATCAATGCTTAAGGTCAAAAGCATGCACACAAGACCACACAGGCCCCAAATAATCTGCTTTTGATAGAAGCTAGCTAGGACGATATCTTCTTCAACACGGGTGCCACTTGCCGAATAGAGATTGAGTAAACCCACCAAAAATAAAATTAGCATGCAGGCCAATAATGACCAATTAACATGACTAAAGATCCTGCTATCCATGGGGACTCCTTGGCAAAAGCGCCCTAAATCCTCTTAAGCTTGGCTTAATGGCTACTTTGACTTTGGTCAAATAAATACTCATAAACTTTTTTCGCCACAGGTCCTGCCACAGATGAGCCGCCGCCCCCATGCTCCACCATCACCACAACCACATAGGTCTTGCCATTTTTCTTACCCCAAGTGGCTATCCAGGCATGATCGCGCATGGCCCGGGCCATATCCTTATTTTTCATGCGCCTTGAGGCACTAGCCATGCGCAGCTTGACCACTTGGGCTGTACCAGTTTTGCCTCCCATAATGGCATCTTTTCTGGCAACCACACGGGCTGTCCCAACCGTCGCTGTGCGATTCATGGCATTTAAAATAAAGTCAATATGCTGTTTACTGATGGGCAATTTACGTAAGACAACCTTCGGAGCTGTTTCCAAAAGTTGGGGCTTTAACATTTCCCCGCCATTTAAAAGCGCAGCCACATAATTGGCAATTTGCACCGGTGTCACCAAGACAAAGCCCTGCCCAATGGCAGAATTATAGGTATCACCTCTGACCCAAGCTTTAGAAAAACGCTTTTGTTTCCAGGCTCTTGAGGGCACAAGCCCCGAACGTTCATGGGGCAGATCTATGCCTGTGGGTTGGCCAAAACCGCAAGCCTTGGCAAATTTTTCCAGTTTATCAATGCCCAAACGTTCGGCCATAATATAAAAATACACATCACAAGAGTGAATTAAGGCCTGCTCTAAGTTTAAGGAACCATGGCCACTGTGCTTCCAGCAGCGGAAGAGTTGTTTGCCAAGTCTGGCATAGCCAGGACAAAAGACAGTGGCATGGGGATCAACGCCATTTTCTAAGATTAAGGCTGCCATGAGCAGTTTCCACACAGATCCAGGCGGATAGACACTTTGGATGGCGCGATTTTGCAGGGGAAAACTCTTATTGTTGCGCAGATCTTCCCAGTCTCTATGGGAGATACCTGCAGCAAAGAGATTGTTGTCATAGGCTGGTGAGGTTACCAGGGCCCTGATCTTGCCGGATTTAGGTTCCATGACAACCACACACCCCGATTCACCCTGTAAGGCATCCCAACAAGCTTGCTGCAGATCCCTGTCTAAAGAGAGCTTTAAATCGTGGCCGCCCTGGGGTTCATCCTGCATGGTTTTGCTCATAATGCGTGCATGCGCATCGACTTCCACCTGATAGAGACCTTTGCTCCCCCGCAAATTTTTCTCCATCTTCAGTTCTAGCCCCTGCTTGCCCACTAGATCCCCCATGGCCAAGAGGTTGTCCTTCTCCATTTCCTGCTCATTAACCTCAGCCACATAACCTAGGATGTGCGAAAACAACTCTCTTTCAGGGTAACTGCGCTTGGTGCGCACCACAATTTCCAACCCCGGCCAAGCGTGGAGTTCGGCTTCAATGCGGGCCACAAGCTCAAAATTAATATCTGTGATCATGACAAGCGGTTCATAGGGCTTCATGCGCACGCGATCTTGTTCATACTTTTCCCAGACCTTGGGCAGGGGAATGCCCGACCAGGAACTGATCTGGGCTAAGGTCGCGGGAATATCAGGGCAATCCTCCCGCACCAAAGACAGACCATAGGCTGTGCGATTATCGGTCAGAATCCGCTGCTGCAAATCTAAAATGCGCCCTCTAGGCGCCAAAATATATTCTTGGCGCATCCGATTTTCGATGGCCTGCTTGGCAAAGGCATCGCCACGGTGCACCTGTAAATACCAAAAGCGAATGACAACAACAAAAAAAAGAACACCTATCAACACCTGCAAGAGGATCACACCTGCTCGCGGGGGCTGATAATGTTCTTGCTCCACATGGATATTCAGCCAAGGCCGATTATGTTCACCAGCATCTTCCACCACAGGCTCAACATCCTGGGTCTTGGACTCTTGGGTGTTGTCTTTATTCATAGGATTGCTTTACTACATGGATGATGTACCTTGTGACTCATCTTCTTTATCAATTTTTGGCCGCATATATTTGGCCACAAGCCACGAACAGGGGATAAATATGGCTTGCAGCAAACTGGCATCAAGTACCTCATGGGGCGGCAATTCCAGATTTTGCAACGGTGCAAAGAGCATATTTAAAGCGTAATAGCCCGCACCAATGGCTGCTGCCAAAAAAAAGACAAACAAAAAGGTCTGTGCACTAAAAAATCGCTCACCAATTTTAAATAAACAGACAATTAATACATACCAGACAATGGTGCTACCAAAAATACGCGTGCCTAAGCCTTCTTGTAACAAGATAAATACAGGCAAAAGCCACAACAAGGTTTTATAGCCACGTTCTTGGAGCAAGAGAATAATGCCACAGACCAAAGCATCAATCTTGGGAATAACAGACTGCACCATGATGCCAAAAGCTGTAAACATTAACCACCATAAAGTATTGGCAAAACCTGTCACATTGCCCTCCGACTTTTGGGTTCCGGGGGACCAATGAATTGTTTAGGCGAGATTTCCAATTCTTCTACAGCCGGTGCCAATTTGGTCTGCTCCAGCAATAACACTTCTTCTAAATGTCTTAAATCCACCAGGGGCTCGGCCATGATCTCCAGAAATTCTGTATAATTGGAGGGTTCTACCTTGATAATTTTGGCACAGGGCAAACCTTTGGGATAGGCGCCATCCAGGCCAGAACTGACAATCAACTCACCAACCTTTACCCCTACATCCCTAGGCACAAATTCTACACTGAGGGCATTGGAGGATCCATGGCCCCGCAAAATGCCCATAGCCCTACTCTGTTGGGTAAAGATGGCGACACGACTGCCTGCATCTGTCAGCAATAAGACACTACCTGTATGGGCACTTGCCCGCAAGACTCTACCCACTAAGCCCTTATTAGTGACAATAGGGGTACCAGGTTTTCCACCTGTAGCATAACCACGATTAATTGTAATAGTAGCAAGTACAGCATTAGGCCCAATACGCCCAGCTAAGACTCTGGCGCCTAGAGAACGCCAGCTCGCGTCTACTGGCATCTGTAGTAGAGCTCGTAACCGCTTAAGTTCAGCAAGTTCCTCACCATGGGCCAACAATCGCGCTTCTAGTTCCGAAATTTGCGCCTTTAAACTTTCATTTTCCTCACGCACTGCTACCAAATCTATATATTTTGTCCATACACCTTGTACATAGGTATGTAAGGCATGAGCAGGACTTAAGACTGCACCTGCAGCCTCCAATCCTGTGTCTGTAGCTAGATCATCTAGGACATGCGTAGTATGATTCCACGAGTACATGCCTAGATATAAGATCAACAATACCCCGGCAAAAAACAAAATGCGACGAAAGGACACAGCCGGCTAACTCTACAGTTAGATGCTTCAAAAAAACTGCTAAAAGCAGCTTGACCACACAAAATTTGACTCTAAAAACTACTATTAAGACGATGTTTTCTTAATCGATACACACATCCCGCAAGAGATTAATATTATCAAGGGCCTTACCAGTACCTAAAACAACCGTCGATAAGGGATCATCTACGACAGTGATTGGTAATTGAGTTTCTTCGCGCAATAACTGATCCAGGCCTTTTAAGAGCGCACCACCACCTGTTAAGACAATGCCGCGATCCACAATATCGGCCGCAAGTTCTGGCGGAGTTTGTTCTAGGGCAATGCGCACAGCTGAGACAATACTTTCCACCTGTTCAGCAATGGCTTTGCGAATCTCTTCTGAAGAGATGATAATATTTTGGGGAATACCTGTGGCTAAATCACGGCCCTTAACTTCTATCTGTTGCTCAGGATCCATGGGATAGGCGGAGGCAATCTTCATCTTAATGGCTTCAGCTGAAGACTCGCCAATGAGCATTTTATATTTACGTTTCACATGGGTTAAAATGGCCTCATCCATTTTATCGCCACCCACGCGCACCGAACGCGAATAGACAATGCCAGAGAGGGAGATGACTGCCACTTCTGTGGTCCCACCACCAATATCCACGACCATGTTGCTTGTGGGCTCTTGAATGGGGAGCCCTGCACCAATGGCTGCTGCCATGGGCTCTTCAATGAGGTAGACCTCCCTGGCCCCAGCTGATTGCGCACTTTCTTTGACGGCGCGTTTTTCCACTTGGGTAATCCCTGTGGGCACACAGACCATAATGCGCGGTCTAACTAAATGGCGATCATTGTGCGCCTTGGCAATAAAATGCCTGAGCATGGCTTCCGTCGTTTCAAAGTCAGCGATGACACCATCTTTCATGGGGCGAATGGCCCAAATATTGCCTGGGGTGCGACCCAACATGCGTTTAGCCTCGTGGCCCACAGCCACAACTTCGGTATTATTGCGTGCATCTTTGCGCACTGCCACCACCGAGGGCTCGCGCAACACAATCCCATGCCCTTTCACATAGACACAGGTATTGGCCGTACCCAAATCTATGGCTAAATCATTGGAAAACACGCCAAAAGCAAAATCCAGAAACTTGGACATCCTAAAAAAGCCTCACGAAAATTGATGATGCTACTCGCCTTAAAAAAGGCAACACAAAAAGCAGGCCTTACAAAATAAGGTCTGATCAAACACATCCTTGGATTAGGGAATTAGGTCGCAACTTTCCCAGATATTTTTGTCTATGTGCATAATTGAGCTCGGCAATACACCAATCAAAACTACACCACATATAACGATTCTTGAGGTTACATAATATTGTTCTAGAGCTAAAATATCATACACTGTTATTCACGATAATATATAAGAAACATTTAGGAGTCCCAATTTCTGCAATGTTGATAAAAAATATAAGTAAATAATCTGCTTATCTGCATTATGCAATTTACTTAAAAAACAGCGCAACATCGTACGTAACTTATAAAAATACGAATTAATAAAACTCTTGACGTACTTTTCAATCTTTGCTTCTGCAACAACTTGTGCTATAATTGGTTTTTACAGGAGACACAACTTCTTAACTTGCTCTTAAAGCTTAGGTCTGGACGTACAAAACCCTAGGGCTTTTTGTAAGGCTAGCGTAAGGTGCGTTAACTCAATAAGATCTTTTATAATGTTCCTAATATGCAATTGAGTCAAGAACCTACAAACCAGGTTAAAAATCTTTGTCAAGGTGCAAAGCCAAAGCTTGCGAGACAATAAAAAAGACTGCAAACGCCAATGGATGTATATAATCTATATATCGAAAGTTTAAGCCCAGATGGCAGAGGGGTTGCCCGCATCCCTTTAAATAAAGACAAGCCCTTGGTCGTCTTTGTGACCCATGCTTTACCCAACCAAACGGTCAAAGCGCAAATTGTGCAGCGCAAAAGCCATTTTTGGGAGGCGGAGTGCATTGCTGTGGAAAATAATGCCCAAAGCCTACCCCCCATATGTCAGAGCCATTTTCAGTGTGGCGGCTGCCCCTTACAGTGCTTAGCCTACCCCGAGCAATTAAATTATAAACATAAATTTTTGCTTGCGGCTTTTAGGCAAGTTGGCCTAGATCAAGAGAGTATCCAAAAAGTTCTCGAACCCATTTTACCCTCTCCCAAGCTCTGTGGCTATCGCAACAAAATTGAGTGGGCCTTTGCTCTAGATAAAGATAATGAGTCTATGTTTTTGGGCCAGAGGCAGGCTAAAAGTGCCACTGTTAGCAAACCAAAAGGGTGTATGCTGCAAGACCATCGTGTCATAAAGCTTGCTCAAATTATTGCAGAGCGTGCCAGCGAATCATCTTGGCTCCCCTATACTCTAGAAAAAGCCACTAGCAAAACTCAAGCTCAAGGCTTTTGGCGCGGGCTCATTTTGCGGGAGGGTTTCATCCCAGATAAAGAGGAACGCGCCTTTTTTGCCATCTGTGTCACAAGTCCTGCCACAAAAAGCCAAGCGCATTTTATTCAAAAAATGGGCCAACATTTACTTCAAGACAATCAAGATCTTGCCTGCTTCATTCACGAAGAACGCAAGAGTCTAGATCACAACCATCAAGGGCAGCTCAGACGAGTAAGCTTAGGCCAAAGACTTATGGAACTGCCTTTGGGGGGACTTAGGTTTCGCCTCGATCCCGCAGCCTTTTTTCAAGTAAATTTAGGCGCTGCAGAATTAATTTGGCAGAGCATAGCCCGCTATCTGCCAGACTCTTCTGCTACCTGCCTTGATCTCTACTGTGGCGTTGGGGCGCCAGGCCTCCTTTTAGCGCCTCATATGCACAAACTCTTTGGCGTGGAAATTGATAAAAGAGCTATCAGAGCTTGTCAAAATAATGCCAAGCGCTTTGGTCTTAATAATTGTGAGTATATCCAAGGCAAAGCTTCCAAAGTACAACTGCCCAAGGCCAATCTTGTATTATGTGACCCACCACGCCAAGGCTTAGAACCACAAACTTTGAACGCTTTACTTAAGATGCAGCCGCGACGCATTATCTATGTGTCCTGCAATCCTCAGACTTTAGCCCGTGATGTAAAAGCGTTCTTAACCAACTATAGCATAACAGCCATAACACCAATTGATCTCTTTCCCCATACAGCTCACCTTGAAACGGTGAGCATTTTAGAAAAAATCTGAGCATGTGTTTTAAGGAAGCGGCATAAGGCCCAAAACAATGCAAGCGCTTAAATTATCAAAAAGCTTACGCAACTTAAAAAGAGATGATTTTTTTACCTAGAAACATCTTCAAAACAAGTAAAAAATCAAAATCAATAGATAGATCTTGCCTTAAAGCTTTTGGGGCAAGTATTGACGCAAAGCGCCTATTTATGATAGGGAGTTGGGCGTGAATAGCACTTTTAAAGATTTTCTCAAACAGCAGCAGGTTGGCCTAGCCCACTTAGCCAATGCAGGCGTTATTGGCTTGCATATGGTCAGTGGCCCCTTGGTTGGCTTTGGCCTTGGCTATGCCCTAGATCATTTTTTGGGTACCCATCCGTGGGGTAAAATTATCTGCTTGCTTATTGGTATTGGCGCAGGCTTCCTCAATGTGTATCGCGATACACAAAGCCTTTTACACCATTTGGCAAAAGAGGAGCAAAATAAACCTCAAAACCCCGGCACCCAAGATGGCAACAATCACCCACGCCCTTGATAAGTGGCTGTGGCAGAAAGGCTTGGGACATCCCTTCATGCAACCTATAGTTCGCAATGAGATTTTGCTGGCTGTGGGTACGCTGATCCTTGGTAGTTGTCTCTATCTCTTTTCGGCCTGGCTGTTCTGGTTTGGGGTTGGTCAAGGTATTATGGCTTTGACCTTTTTCTCCTTAACACATTTTTTTATGCATACTGCTTTTACAGCATATAGTTCAGCTATTTTATTTCAAGTTCTAATACGTTGGATGGGCCGACTACTATTAACTGTTTGTTTGTTATATGTAGCTTTGGTAGTTTGCGCAGCGCCAGTTACAGCTATTTTAGCTGGTATCATTTGCGCTTCAATATTGGCTTTGGTGACCTACGCAATATATGCTAACAGGCGCTGAAGCGCACTAATCAGGGGGTAATTATGGCAGGTGCTTTGCCAGAACCGGTACTTATTTCAACTTTTCTGGGGGTTGATGAGATCACCATCGGCGGTCAGATGCTCCAATTTAAACATGTGTTTTATTCTTGGACCGCCATTGCCATCCTTGTGATTATTTCCCTATTTCTGCGTGCGCGGTTAACCGAAAAAACACCTGGGATGCTGCAAAATGTGCTTGAATCGGTGATCGATACCATTGAAAAATTTGTGGTATCGAATATGGGGAAAGATGGTCACTTCTACACCCCGCTCCTTGCAGGCATGTTCTTGTACATTTTCTGCATGAATTTCTTGGGCCTGGTTCCTGGCTTTGACGCTCCCACGGCCAATTTGAATTCCACCGTTTGCATGGCCTTGTTTGTCTTTGTGCTTTATAATATTGTCGGAATCATTCGTTGGAAAGCCCACTACATCAACCAATTCACAGGTCCTTCCAAATTCCTCATTCCCCTCATGGTACCGCTGGAAATGGTTTCGCACTTGGCACGTCCGCTCTCTCTGTCTCTCCGTCTTTTCGGAAATATCCGCGGCGAAGAGATTGTCATGATCCTCTTCTTCACCATGGCACCCATTTTGAGCACAGTACCCATTTACGCCCTGTTCTTGTTGGGTAAGACCATGCAGGCCTTTGTGTTCTTCATGCTCACCATGTTCTATTTGAAGAGTGCCATTGAAGGCCCCGAGCACTAGGCCATATCATACTAGTAGGGAATGGTCGCTTGCGACCCAAACATATAATCTCATTATTTAGGAGTTGCATTTATGCGTAAAGCGCTTCTCATTGTACTGAACACCGTTGCCTTGTTGGGTATTGCGAGTCTTGCTCTTGCTGCCGGTCTTGATCCTATGGCCATGGGCTACAGCAACCTCGCTGCTGCTTTAGGCATCGGTATCGCTGCTTGTGGTTGCGGCTGCGGCATGGGCTTAGGCCTCAAAGGCGCTTGCGAAGGTGTGGCCCGCAATCCTGAAGTCAGTGGTAAAATTACCGGTACTATGATCTTGGCCTTCGCATTCATCGAATCTCTGGCCATTTACGCGTTAGTTATCAGCTTTATCTTACTCTACACCAATCCTCTCGGTGCCTAATTCGCGACATAATTTTGGCTAATTTCAAAGGAGGCTTAGGCCTCCTTTTTTTGTGCCCTGTCTAAGGACATACTATGCTCGACCCCAACACCCTCAAAAATAAACACATCCCTCCTGCCACCATCAAACGTTTGTCGACATATGTCCAAGTCTTGGAAGATCTAGCCCGCGACAATATCAAGGTTATCTCCTCTGTCCCGCTCGCTGAGGCCTGCGGCGTACAAAGCTCCCAAATCCGCAAGGACTTGGCCTATTTTGGCGAATTTGGCATCCGCGGCGTAGGCTATCATGTGAAAAGCCTAATTCAAGCAATAACAAGTGCCTTAGGCATCGATCGTGAATGGCCCATGATTTTGGTCGGTGTCGGCAATCTTGGTCGTGCCATGATCAACCACCTCTCCGCAAATGCCCAAGGCTTTGTGATCAAAGCTATTTTTGACTGTGACCCATTTAAAATTGGCGAAAAGGTGCATGGCTTTGAGGTCTATCCAACCCAAGAGATCAAACATATTGTGGATGCTTTGGGAATTGTCATTGGCATTATCACAACCCCACCCGAACGGGCCCAACGCGCAGCCCAATTTCTTATTGATGCTGGCATAACTTCCATTTTAAATTTTGCTAAAGCACGCCTCAAAGTTCCTGAAACAGTACAAGTTGAATATGTTGATTTCTTTAGACACATGTATGCCCTAGCATTTAAACACATCCAAGCAGGACGCCATGATCTCTAAGTCGTGGCTCTTTAACCTACAAGATGCCTTAGCCTTTTTTACGCGCCTAGTAAAACCCCATGATCCTAAGAGTCTTGATTTCTTTACTAAACTCTCTCTCTTACCCCTTGTGGGACTTATCTTGGGCTTAATCATCGCAGGCGCAACCTATATTCTGCACATAATCTTAGCTAATTCAAGCATTCATCCGCTTGTAAGTAGCTTTTTATGTGCCTGGCTGTGGCTAGCCTTGGAAATATATCTAACCCGCGCCCTCCATTGGGATGGTGTGGCCGATTTAGGCGATGCCCTTGGCAGTGGACACCTTGGCCCAAAGTTCTGGGAGATTCTGCATGATAGCCGTTTAGGAAGCTTTGGGGCGATTGCTTTAAGCTTGACACTTCTTGGGCAACTTTTGGCCATAGCAGCCCATATAAGCCATAACAACTGGCACATAATTTTTGCGGCTCCTCTGTGGGCCAGACTTGCGCCTTTGTGGCTTGCTAAAAATCTGGCACCCCACCCAAGCTCCAAGCTTGCTACAAGCCTTGTATCTCAAGTAAATAAAGATAAAAGAACATACTTTTTGGCAAAGATTCTCCTTGTGGCTCTTCCCATATTGCTAGGCCTAAATTTTACAGCTATTCTCATAATTATAGCACAACTCTTCCTCATAAAGAAACTACAAGCTCTAGCCAAACTTGTGGGTGGTCTTTCAGGTGATTTTTTGGGTGCAAGTATTGAGCTAAGTCAACTTACTTTTTTATTTGTAAGCTTAATTACTTAATATTGCAACATATTATTGCTAAAAACTAGCTCTTATATTTATGTATCATTAATATTTATGTGCAAGCAAAGTAAATATTTTTGTTGCTTATGCGCAATGTTAAAAACAGATAGTTTATCTTGTATAATTGACTCAATATGCAAGTTAAAAAGCTAGCGTAGTTTTATATTTGTTAAAAAAATGTAAATAGTTCGATATAGTGCTTTCAAAGTTAGACCTATAACTTTTTTGAGGCCTACCATGGATTTTCTCTCATTTGTCACCCAAGCCCGCACCTGCAGACGCTTTCACGAAGAAAAACCCCTAGAGAGTGCAGACCTTGACTGGCTCATTGATTGCGCAAGAGTCACACCTTCTGCCCGCAATGCCCAACAGCTGCGCTTTATTGAAGTCTTAGGCAAGACCTGTAAAGAGCTCTTTCCCTTAACCCACTGGGCTATGGCCTTAAAAGACTGGGGCGGCCCAGCTGAAGGTGAACGGCCCACAGCCTTTTTGGGGCTCCTCATCCCCAAAAACCCGGCCCCCACAACCTATATTGATTGTGGAATTTGTGCCCAAACCATCCAATTAGCTGCGCACAGTCGAGGCTATGGCTGCTGTATCATTAAAAGCTTTGAGCAAAATCAAGCCCAAAGCTTGCTACAAGTACCAAGTGACTTGCAATTAGAACTGCTCTTAGGCCTAGGGGTTGCCAGTGAAGAGCGCAAAGTAGTCGATGTACCAGAATCAGGCTCCCTCAATTACTTCCGCGATGCCAATAATGTGCATTATGTGCCCAAAAGAGCCCGTGAAGAGTTAATTATTGCACGCTTTGTGGATTAAAAGAATTTAAAAGCACATACATCCCTTAATTTTGCTTGCACAGAAGTGTTGTGTTACTTTGAGAAATTAGTTACATTGATAACAATCCAATCAGATAAGATTATCTTGATCCTTAAAAAGATAGCTCCTGATTGGATTTTTTTGTTTACTAATTAAGCTGATTTATATTTCTTAGCATTACTATAATTTTCTGAGCATAATTTATTGCATTTAACATGCATATATTCTCTTTATAAACATATAAATGAAATGATTTCATATACGTTACGTATATTACATTGTATTTAGTATCTTACCAAAATTACTTGTCATAAAAAAAATTGCAAGTAAACAATGTAAACTTGATTTCAAGAAACTGTTATATATAAAAAAGATGTTTGAATATCTTATGCTCTAACACAAGGCATTCAAACATCTTGGCAAAACATGAATTTGTATTTTTTAAGTTTGTGCTCTAGGTAAGTGTTTATCTTACAGACTCTTTTCGTGAAAAAGTAGCAGCTATCTTGACAAAATTAGGGGCCCAACAGGGCACAGCAGGTGCAAAGATATGGGTATAGGCTGCAAACACATTGTTAAACTGTAAGCCATCATAGGCTTTATTGTCTATAACCTGCATCCCAGATCCTCTCTGTAAAGACAGCGTAAACCTATTTTCACATCTTACACAGCGCGAATAGTGGAACTCATGGCCCTTAAAGGAGATACCTTTGGGCAAATAAGGATTCTCTTCGATCACTTCTGCCTCAGTATAACCTAAGCCACAAGGTCTAGCACAAAATTCCACTTCAACATCAAAGACCTGGGCCATATGATACTTTTTGCCATGCACCAAGAGACTTTTTGCAAGCAACATAAACCCGCCACATTCGGCATAAATGGGAAGCCCTCTCTTGGCAAGATCTAATAAGGCCATAAGGCGCTTACTTGTGCCTAGCTCCATGACATAATCTTCAGGAAAGCCGCCTCCAAGATATAAGCCAGATAAATGGGGCCAAGGAGTCTTTCCCTCTTCACCCAGAAGACTTAATTCAATAACTTTTGCCCCAGACTTCTTTAAGGCCTCAAGATTTTCAGGATAGTAAAACCAGAGGCAGGCATCGCGCACAACACCAATTACAGGTGCACTTGCACCCACATAAAGCTTCTCTTCTTTGGGAACACTTTTGGGTCTTTCTAAGGGGTTTTCTTGGGCATAAACTCCTGCCTGCTCAACTACTTTATAGACATCAATATATTCTTTTACATATCCCCTAAGCTTGTGTAAACGTTTAGCAATATCTTCTGCTAGTCTTGGGCCTTGACTTGCAAGTCCCATATGTCGCTCAGGCATAAGATTTATTGGGAGTCTTGGCATGCAACCTAGGACAGGTAAATCGGTATAAGTAGCTAGAGTCTTGCGCAAGAGCTCTTCTTGGCGGATGGTGCCAACCTTATTTAAGATGACACCTAAAAAAAAGAGCTTTGGATCAAAGTTCTCTACACCTAAGACAATGGCTGCAGCTGTACGCGTCATTTTTGTGCAGTCTATACTCAAAACAATCGGCAGATTTAAGGCACGAGCTAGTTCGGCACTAGAGGCTGATCCATATATATCTAAGCCATCAAAGAGTCCTCGATTGCCTTCAACCAGGGCACACATAGGTGCATTTGGCATAAGATGCGCTAAGCGATCCATAAAGATAGTGCGTAGTGCATCTCTATTAAGCCAAAAAGGATCAAGATTTGTGACAGCTCTGCCACTTGCTCTGCTTAACCAAGCTGCATCAATATAATCTGGACCTTTTTTATAGGCCTGCACTATATAGCCTAAATCCTGTATGGCCTGACAGAGTCCTAAGCTTAAGAGTGTTTTGCCACCACCACCTGCTAGTGCTGTAATTAACATCCGTGGACAATTTGTCGATAGTGCCATCTTCTCCTCAAAATCCCATCTGCCACAAAGGCTACTTAGTGTTTAAAGGATCTTTGGGCCGTAAAGACCATCCCAACCTGTGGTGTAGCCTCATTACAAGCCATAATGACCTCAGCATCACGTATGGCGCCGCCTGGCTGGGCAATCGCCGTCACCCCATGACGGATAGCGACATCTACCCCATCACGGAAGGGGAAAAAGCCATCTGAAACTAAACGTGAGCCAGTTAAGCCCCCACATACACTTGCCGTATCTGCTTGAATCTTTTCAAGTTTTGCCGCAAAGCCTGCATCGTCTTTAGCCTTTTCTTTCAACTCATATAAGGACAGCCCAAGCTCTGTAAAGGCTAATTTATCTGCATATTTGGTATAAGCTTTATGGCAGGCTAGTTCAACACAACCCACACGATCCTGTTCACCAGTCCCAATGGCACAGGTCATGCCATCCTTTGCAAAAATCACTGAATTAGACGTGACACCAGCTTCAACCGCCCAGGCAAAGCGTAAATCATCCAATTCTTGATCTGTGGGCATGCGGGCACTAACCTTAAGCCCCTCTTTGGTGCTTGCTTGGGCTTGATAAAAGTCAGCATTAGTTAAAATACGGTTGGTGAAGGATTTTTGAATGATTAAGCCGCCATCAGCTAAACTTTTGATATCCAAAAAGGCCGACAGCCGAAGATCTTCCAAATGACCTAAACCTGGCAATTCTAAAATGCGTAAATTTTTGCGCCCTTGCAAAAGTTCTATGGTTCTAGCTTCATAGCTTGGGGCAGCCACAACCTCAAAATAATTGGCAGAAATAAGTTTAGCAGCATCAAGAGTTAGGGGGCGATTGATAACAATAGCTCCCCCAAAGGCTGCAATGCGGTCACACCAAAAGGCCGCATCAAGGGCCTGAGCAATGCCAGATGTACTCCACGCACAGCCACAAGGATTATTGTGCTTAATAATGACAGCACAAGGCCTGTCTGTTAAGTATTGTAAAATATTCGCCCCATTGTCGACATCGGTCAGATTGGTTTTACCAGGATGTTTGCCAGCCTGCAGCATCTCGCCATCATCCATAGCAGATATTAAGGCTGCATTGGGTGTGCGAAACTTAATGCCGCCAATCTCAAGAGATCCTTCAATTAACTGATAGAGGGCTGCAGGCTGATCAGGATTTTCGCCATAGCGCAAGCCTTTTTTTTCTTGATCTATTGTCCATTCACGTTTTTTATAGATTAGTTGTTTGTCCCCAATTGTCATGGTCACAGTATCAGGAAAGGCATCTTGCACGACTGTTGAGTACATAGCCTTTAAATTTTCTGGCATGATAATCCTCCGTATCTTAAGAGTTATATTCTGCAAGGCGTATCTAAATATTTATGCTACTAAAATAGTTTCTAACTATAGTAACTGCTTTTCTATCTCAATCTTCACTTAATATCGCAAATAACATGCGTATATTTTATTATGAGATAGAAAGTATATTGCAATTTCTGTAAACTTAAACTTAGATCTAGTTGTAATACAACATTCATAAACTAAAATTACTATTTTTGTTCACAAAAGCTACCTTGTAACTTTAAGCACATACCTTGCATGAGCACCCAAATTGCAACCTGAGCATACACGCCACAAGTCCCAAAGGGCCTTTGCGGAGCATTCAACAACTTTCTTGACAAAAGTTAAAGCATTGCTTTATTCTAGAAGTTTGCAAAATTCATCCATTTTTTGTGCGAGGTGGAGGTTGTATGGCCCGCATCACCGTTGAGGATTGTCAAGAAAGAGTTAATAATCGTTTTTTACTGGTGCAAATGGCCATTAAACGTGTGCATCAATATCGAGATGGCTACGAACCCTTGATTGAATCCCACAATAAAGAAGCCGTGACAGCCTTACGGGAAATCGCTGCTGGCAAGATTAGACCAGATGATGAGCGGCTCTACAATCCCTTACCTGAAGGCGTTGAAGTCCCAGCAGCCTATAAAGACGAATAGAACTACGCTTTTCGGAGAGCAAAGATAGCATGTCTCAACGTGATTATTATGAAGTTTTAGGGGTTAGCCGTAACGCCACTGAGGATGAGCTCAAAAAAGCCTATCGCAAACTTGCGATGAAATATCATCCTGACCATAACCCAGGCGATGCTGAGGCCGAACAAAAATTTAAGGAAGCTGCCGAAGCTTACGATGTATTACGCGATGAAAATAAACGTGCTCGCTATGACCGCTTTGGGTTTGCGGGCATGCATGATGGGGGCGGAGGGTTCAACTCTGCCGACGATATCTTCTCCCATTTTGGCGATATTTTTGGCGACCTGTTTGGCTTTAGCATGCATTCCTCCCAGCAAGCCGCTCGTGGCGCCGACTTGCGCTATAATCTGACTATTTCTTTTGAGCAAGCCGCCAAAGGTGATAAGGTTACTTTAACCATCCCAAGACATGCTACCTGTCCTGACTGTAATGGCTCAGGTGCCGCCAAAGGAACCAGGCCCGAAACCTGTCGCCACTGTAATGGCTCAGGCCAAGTCCGCCGTTCCCAAGGTTTCTTTCAAATCGCCATGCCCTGCCCGGTATGTCACGGCCAAGGTAAGGTCATTGTCAAACCCTGCCCCTGTTGTAAGGGGGAGGGTGTAGTTGTAGATTCCCACAAATTAGAGGTGACCATTCCTGCTGGTGTCGACACAGGCACTAGATTGCGTGTGCGTGGCGAAGGGGAAACAGGTATGCGTGGGGGGCAACCTGGTGACCTCTATGTAATTATTAATGTTAAAGAGGATCCTAGATTTGAGCGACATGGAGCAGATCTCTTACATGTCTTAGAAATCAGCTTTGTCCAAGCAGCCTTAGGCGCCAAAACGAGTGTGCCAGGGCTTGATGGCGACATTCCTCTTGATATCCCCAAAGGCACCCAAAGTGGCGACATCTTGCGCATCCCAGAAGAAGGTATGCCCACCCCAGGCCACTCAAGACGCGGCACCCTCTTAATCCGCGTGCAAGTGAAAACTCCAACCCACCTCACAGCTAAACAAGAAGAACTCTTACGCGAATTTGAAAAACTCGGTGAAGAAAATTTTGTTGAGAAAACACAAAAGACCTTTAAAAAGCTCTTCGGCATGAAAGATTAATTACTTGCCTAGTCCTTTTTACATTTTAGCGTGGAGCATATTCCTATGGAAAAATTGCTGTTAAAGCTTGCTCAGCAGCTTGATGCCATAGATGAAGCGTCTTTAATGGAGTTGTGGACTAAATACGCCACTCTCACCGAACGTTTTGAACCCACTAGACGTTGGGAAGAAAATGCCTTGGTCTTTTCGCTCATCCAAGCCAAGCATTGGAAAAATCAATTGTTTAACTACATGTTTGCCAAAACAAGTCGGCCCCAAGCAAAAGACGACATCCAACGCAATTTAAACTTTGGTTTTTCCATTGAGCAACAGCAACCCGCTCCCCTCAATGCGCCTCAACCCAATACCTGTCGCATTTTACCCTTTAAAAAGAACCAACCTAAGCAAGACAAAGACGAGAATTAAGTCTTTTTCTGCACCTAAAATTTTGGCCCACGTTTAACTGTTCTGCCACCTTGCAATTAGGAATTTACTTATGCCCAATACAGTAATCATCGGCGCCCAATGGGGCGATGAAGGCAAAGGCAAAATTGTTGACCTCTTAAGCCGCCAAAGCCAAGTCATCGTTCGTTTTCAAGGTGGCAACAATGCTGGCCATACCATTTCTGTGGCCGGAAAAAAAACCATTCTGCATCTGATACCCTCAGGTATTCTCCACCCCTCTGCTGTCTGTTATATTGGTAATGGTGTAGTTTTAGATCCCTTTGTCTTTATTGAAGAGCTTACAACCTTAGCTAGTTCTGGCATTGATGTAAGCCCTAAACGCTTAGGCATTAGTGCAAAGACTCAATTAATTTTACCTTACCATAAGATTTTAGATCAGGCACGCGAGGGCTTGCGCAATAAAGATAAAATCGGAACAACAGGTCGGGGTATTGGACCTTGTTATGAAGATAAAGCTGCCCGCATAGGCTTAAGGGCCAGTGATTTACAAGATAAAGATCTTGTGCTGAGAAAGATTGTCCGGGCTCTCAGTGAAAAAAATATCTTATTTACGCATCTCTATGGTCTTAACGCCATTGATCCAGAACAATGTGCCAAGGAGATCTTAGAGCTTGCGCCGAAAATTTTACCTTATGTGACCGATGTTGAAGCTCACCTTGCAGCAGCTGAGGCCCAAGGGCAGAATATTTTATTTGAGGGCGCCCAAGGTATTCACTTAGATATTGACCATGGTACCTACCCCTTTGTGACAAGTTCCAATACAGTAGCTGCCAATGCTGCCACAGGCACAGGCATTGGTCCCAAACGCCTGCACAATATCTTAGGTATTGTCAAAGCCTATACCACGCGTGTGGGTGCTGGCGCCTTTCCAACCGAACTTTCTGACCAATATGGCCAAATGTTGCAAAGTGCAGGGCATGAATTTGGCGCAACCACAGGTCGTCCCAGGCGTTGCGGCTGGCTAGATACTGTCATTTTACGTGCTAGTGCTAGGTTGAATGACTTAACCTCCATTGCCTTAACCAAATTGGATGTCTTACGGGGCTTTCCAAAAATCAAAATCTGTACAGCCTATGAGTATAATGGTTCGCGACTTGAGTATCCGCCCCAGAAAGAAGGCAGTTTATTTTTAGTCAAACCCATCTATGAAGAGGTAGAAGGCTTTACAGAAGATATCACAAATATGCAGAACTATAATGCTCTGCCAAGCACAGTTAAGAGATATATTGAACGCATTGAAGAACTCATTGGTGTCCCAATTGCCTATATTTCTGTAGGCCCAGATCGCGAGCAAACCATTGTCCGCTAACACTACTTTAAAAGAACTCTTACCAGACGCTGCAGATCCAAGTCTTGACAACTTACGTGGCATTCTCGAACGTTTACAAGAAGCTCCCCCCCAAGTGTTATTATTTGACGGGGGCACTGAAGAGAAACGTAGGGCCATTGCCTTCTATTGGGCACTCTGCAACATGTGTCCTAATAAGACGCACGGTGTACCCTGTCTTACCTGTAACACCTGTCTGCAGATTGTCAATGAGGCGCACCGCGATCTCTTAGCCTTTGATGGCTATATTAGCGCCAAAATGGATGAAAAAAATCCGGGTTTTTTTCGTGCCTTTAATGCTGAAAATGCCCGCAATTTAAAAACAGTCCTGCGCGATCCGCCAACTAGTAGCTATCGCATTGTCTTCTTCACAGGCATTGCCAGAAGTCTCCCTGAAGCGCCCAATGCCCTCTTAAAAGTGCTCGAAGAGCCCTCACCTTATACGCTCTTTGTGCTCCTTGTGCCCCAGAGATCGCAAATTTTGCCAACTCTTGTGTCGCGCTCCATGTGTTTGACTCTCCCCTGGCCAGCTCTCGCCAATACGGAAACCAAGGCTGTGGCCGAATTAACCGAGAGTTTAGGCCTCTTTTTGCAAGACAAGAGCGATTTTTTGGGCAAGATCTCGGGCAAGGATGCCTTAAACCTGCCTCTAGCCCAAGATTTTTTGATTGCCTGCCAAAAAACGGTTGTGCGCGTCTTAAGTCAAGAAATAGAAACCTGCCTTGATCAACAGTTGCGTGTGTTAGATCAAGACAGGTTACTCAACTTTGTGGGCTTCATTCGCGAGGCCCAAAATATGTTGCTCTGCACGCCATCGCCTGTGACACCCTTGCGCGTCCTCGAAGCTTTAGCCATGCGCTTGTATACGCTTATGCGGCAAAGAAGATCTTAATTGCTGGACCACAATTTATGGTAACGACTAGCTATGCCATCGGTGAGCTCCAAAATTCTATCGACAAGGGATTCTAGATTTTCGCCCTCAATGAGGCCCACATCTTGACGCAAGAGATAGGGGAGATAGCCTTTGCCTTCACGAAAGACCCAGCACAAACTATAGCAGGAGCCAAGATTAGGTTTGGGCTCACACCAAGCCTTGGTTGCTAACAACAGCACCAGTTTGGGCTTTGTTGTTTCTTCATCCATTGGTCGTAAATCAAAGAGATTACTCTGGTTAAAGCGTTCTTTTAAGCGCAGGGCGAGTTTACTGCCAAGGCTATCTGCGCCTTCAAGTTTCAGACTGATGGGAGTCGCATGGCCTACTTGGGTCTGGGTCTGTTCCAAGTAAGGCTTGGCCGTTGGCGCAGGGTCCGCAAAGGCAACTTCCGCAAGTAAAGCCACTAAAATAATCAGCTGGCAAATAATTTTCATACAAATTTTAGCGCAGGGCTCATAAAAATCTGGCCCTGTGCTGCTCCTTATAATTAGAGTTTTTGACGCCGAACACCTTGGCCCCAAAGTTTAAGCCAGGAGCATTTATGCCCACGCTCATTGTCCACGTCCTCCAAGCTACCGAAGCCTGTTGCGATCTTACAATCTGTGGCTGGCTGCGTACAAGGCGTGATGCCAAAGGTTTTTCCTTCCTAGAAGTTAATGATGGTTCGACCCTAGACAATTTGCAATGTATTGTCGATGCTGGCACCAAGGCCTTTGAGGCGCTTGGCAATGCCGCCCGCGGCACAGCCGTACAATTGCAGGGCAGTCTTGTGGCCTCGCCTGGCAAAGGCCAAAAATGGGAATTACGGGTGCACGACCTTGTAATTTTGGGCCTAAGCAGTCAAGAAGATTATCCCTTGCAAAAAAAGCGCCATAGTGATGAATTTCTCCGCACTTTGGCCCACTTACGCCCCCGTACCAATAAATATGCGGCCATGTTTCGCTTGCGTTCCTGTGCGGCCTTGGCTATTCACAATGTCTTGCAAGCTCAAGACTTTATCTATGTGCATACGCCCATTTTAACAGGATCAGATTGTGAAGGGGCTGGCGAAATGTTCCGTGTAACCAGCTTGCCACCAGGTATAACTGATTTAAGCCAAGATTTTTTCTCTAAAATCTGTCGCCTAACAGTCTCAGGGCAATTGGAAGCTGAAGCCCTAGCCCTCGCCCTAGGCCGCGTCTATACCTTTGGACCAACTTTTCGAGCTGAAAATTCCAATACACCCCGCCATGCGGCTGTATTTTGGATGGTAGAAC
>JAFTDU010000057.1 GCA_017454005.1 Desulfovibrionaceae bacterium
CAAGCTTCTGACTCGAGATCTTTCTGCTCTTCTTCGTTCATTGTCGCGAAGGTGTTCAACAAGGCGGTCTTGGTGTCCATGTAGATAGGACCACGACCTTCACGCATTTCACGGAGCATCATGTGGTTACGTAAGCAGGTAGGCACCACATTGCCCTTGGCATAGCCACGCTCTTCGTAGGGTTTCAACATAGCTGCATTGGTTTTGCAGTAATCTTCACCCTTATAGTTGGTGGCTTTAGCTTTGAAGAGCAGGAACCAAGCACCCACAGGGCCGTAACCGTCTTTGAAGCGGGCGGGGACGAAACGGTTTTCCATCATGGTCATTTCGGCGCCAACTTGAGCACACATGGTGTAGGTAGAACCGGCATTCCACACAGGATACCAAGCACGACCCATACCTTCACCAGTGGAACGAGGACGATACACGTTCACGGCGCCACCGCAGGCCACTAACATGGCGTTGGTGCGGAAGATATGCACAACGTTGTCACGGGTGCTGAAACCTACGGCACCAGCGATACGATTGGGGGTATTGGCATCAAGGAGCAATTTTACGATGAAAATACGCTCCATGTAACGGGCTTCACCTAAAGCATTCTTGGCAGCTTCGGCCACGATGCATTTGTAGGATTCACCGTTGATCATGATTTGCCATTTACCAGACCGCACTGGAGGATCGCCAGCACGTAAGGATTTACCTTGTTGCTTGGCTTGGGCACCGTTCCAGTTATGTTTGCCGTCGGGTTGTTTAATCCAGCAGGGTAAGCCCCAATCTTCAAAAAGATGCACAGAGTCATCAACGTGCCGACCTACGTCAAAGATTAAGTCTTCACGAACAAGACCCATCAAGTCGGTACGAACCATGCGCACATAGTCGTCGGGGGTGTTGCCGCGGTCATTACCAATGTAGGTATTGATAGCGGACAAACCTTGAGCTACAGCACCAGAACGCTCAAGGCAGGCTTTGTCGCACAACATAATGTTCTCGACGCCTTTTTCTTTACCCCAACGGGCAGCTTCATAGGCAGCGCCACAAGCGCCCATGCCACCACCAACGATGAGAATATCTACGTCATGTTCCTTAACAGTTGGTTCGGCGAGGTCAATACCTTTACTTTTTTCCTTGATAGGAAGTAATGCCATGGGAGTTCTCCTTTCGCACTAATTACAGAGTGACTGACTTATCAGCTTCTTCGACGTCAAATTTCTTGCCGAGCACGGCCTTGGGTTGAGCCAAAGCTGATTCGGTGAAGAGTTTTTCATCGTCTAAGGTACCGTCGCCCTTGGGATCATCAAAAGGCTTAATGGAACCTTCAGGTGTAGTGCGAATGGGGAATTTGAAACGTTTTACGCTGCCATTGCGGAATTTAACGGTCCACATAATGGAGTCAGCAGAACGCATGGGAATACAGGTGCCACCCATAGGAGCAAAGTCAGCATAAGGACGTGCTGTAATTGCACCCTGGGGGCAAATTTTGACGCAGGAATAGCACTCCCAACAGGCATCGGGCTCCTGATTGTAGGCTCTCATTTCTACAGGATCGAGAACCATCAAATCATTTGGGCAGACATACATGCAAGCTGTCTTTTCGCCACCCTTGCAACCGTCACATTTGGACGGATCAACAAATGTTGGCATGGGTTCCTCCAACTCAGTAAAAAGGTTTTTAAATTCGCCGACGTTAAAAAGATTGTTCCGCCAAATTAGACATCAAATATATCTGCTATATCTGCCGGACAAATGGCAGCACGCCCAAACAAAGCTTTTGACGCAAAAAAATAACGCAAAGCATGCGTCCTTAGCGACCTAAGCCATAGGTTTAGGGTGGAAGTTGCTTGGCGGAGCGGCCTTAGCACGACAATTGTGACGTTCACGTGCTCTCTAGGCTTGAACTTTATTTAACAAGCTAAAGTTGCTGCGTCAAGTGCCTGCACGCGATTTTTTAGCTCAGATTAATGCCTGCTTTTGGGATCCATGGGAATTGTGTGTTTTGCTTGGATTTAAGGGAAAGAGTATAAGCTTTTTTTGGCAGATTGCATGGGTTTTTGTTTCTCTTGACTTGATCTTGGCAAGTGCGTACAGCCACAAGGGCCGGCTTTAAGACTCATGCTTGTGCTAAAATTCACAAAGTCTCTTTTTTTAAGGCTTTGAAGTAATCGGCCAATATTTAGAAGCATCTTTGCTCTTATGGTGATGCAGAAGATCATAAATGGCACAGAATTTGATTTATAATTTCGCAAAGCAGAAGCTAGTTTGAATATTCTTGAGACTCAGGGAAAAGTATCTCTATGTGCGCAAAATGATTGCTAGATTATGGGGTTAAGCTTACATAAGATAAATCGCATGTAGAATATGCTTTATGTTAAGCTATATATTTGTAAAATATCTGCACTATTGAGATATAAGTACCTAAGTATTACTATAGATGCTTTTATATCTTAATGTGTCCTATTATATACAAGATGTGTTGGTATTTAAATAGCAAAAAGGTAAGAATAACTTATTGCTTATTATGATCAGGCTTATATGATACTAAAATTAAAATATTGTCTTTATTGATCTAACTAGTATGTTTTAAACTAGCATGTTTTTGCATCATGTCAAGTTTGCGAATATGTTGAGTGCAAGTGTTATAAATATTATCTTAGTTCTAATTTATATAGATATTATTGTATAATTTGTGCTTTTAAGTGTGCGAGAAGAGGTAATTCAGTATACACTACTTAAAATGCACAAAAAATATATGGTAAAGCTTTCGATTACGCAAATGTTAAGTATGTATTACACGCGAAATAATTTTATTTAAGGAAAATATATATGAAACGTGCACCATCGCAACAAAACCAAAGACCTTCACTCCGTGAAGATCTAATAGCGCTTGATCGGCAGATTTTACATTTACTTTTAAGGCGGTATAATCTGCTGCAACATATGAAAGGTACGCGCGGTTTTTTGATTCCCAGTGAAGAAAAAGAATTGCGGGAAGCCTGGCAAGCTGAAGTAAGTCGCGTAAGTCAGGATGCGCGGTTAAGTTCAGAGTTTTTTACGCTCATGCAAGATTTGCGTTTTTTGCCAAAGCAGACGCATGCGCCAGAAGCACCCAAAATCCGCCAAGCTTTTAATTTAGCGCCAGCTAAGAAAGCCGTGAATTTTGGCCTAAATCTCCCACTAGATCCCTTTTATGCACATAGTTACCTTTTGCTTGCAGCTTTACTTGGGGAGTCACTCAAACTTACGCCGTGTCTTATGCATGATGGGCAACATGCCTTTCTTAGATGTTTAAGTGATCTGGGCGCTAAGATTACGACCAAAAATGAATGTGTGGAACTTGTAAAAGGTGCACCTTTGAAGTTAGAGGATCAATCCCTACATATAGGTTGCGATATTAATAATTTCTATCTCTTGGCTGCCCAATATATTGTTAGACCCTCCCGCGTGCGTTTCACAGCTGAAGGCAATGTCAAACTAGCTAATTTACAAAAGCTTGCGCATTTTCTGCCCCAATTGGGGGCAAGAATCATGTATGTCGTGCCGAAGAGCTCTTCGTTTCCTATACGGCTTGAGAGTAGTGGCGTCTTGCCAGACAAAATTATTATCCCGTCCGAGATTCAAGATGAGTTTTGTCTAGCACTCCTTTGGGCTCTACCTTTTGCCGAAGAGCCTGTGCAGGTGGATTTACGAGGCAAAGCTCATTGTGCGCAAATTTTACAAGCGGCACAAGATTTTTTGGGAGCTTGTAAGGCCCATGTACAGATTGGTGATGGAACTATCGAGATTACACCAAGTCTCTTAAAGACAGGCCCTGAGTTAGAAATTCCCTGTGAAGTGCATTTAGCAAGTTTTTTGTTGACCTTGCCTTTGCTTTTAGGGGGGAGCTGTACGTTAAATGGGCTGTGGCCAAAAAATGAGGTCGCCCAAAAAGTGCAAGAGGTTTTGCAAGCTCTGGGCTTAAAATTTAGGCTAGGCGCCAATAATAATCTCTTACATGTGCAGGGGGAGGGCTTAGCACAAATGGGAGATATAAGTCTCCCTAAAGCCCAAGCCTTATTTAGGGCAGATACCTTGCCCTTTATGTGTACTTTGCAAGCCGCCTTAACACTTGCAGGTAAAAAAGTGCAGGTTCCTAATGATTTAGGCTATGAGGCGCTATCTTTTTTTAGGGGCTGTGGGCTTGAAATAGATGAGCAGGGCAATTTATTTAAGGATCCACAAGTTGACACTGCTAATTTAATGTGGACAGCACCATCAGCAACATGGGCATTGGCTTATGCTACTTGTGCTTGTCAGCGGCTTGGCGCAGGTTTTAAGCTAACTAATGCGGGAATCATCACCCAAATTTGGCCGAAATATTGGGCCCTCTATAATGGATTGCCAACCCCATTTTGTAACACAGAACATGCTCCAATTATTAAGCGCAGGCATATTGTAGAATAGTGTGCAAGATAAAGATGATTCCAGTTTTGTTGCCTGATGAATAAAACTTGTCTTGTTACTCTAAAGTCTTTTTTTGCGCTTCATTGTGTTTGCGAGACCATAAGATTTAAGAAAATGTAGGTACTTATGGAAATAGATAAGAGTATTTTTGCTTAAAAAGGCTCTAGAGTTGTTGACGTATGCGTGCATGCTAATTTATACGTATGCAGTACTATAATTAAGTAGTGGTTGTCCACATATAGTATATGTGTGTACTATGTTTTAAGTAGCAATATATAAGTTTGATTTACATAATAGTCTAAAATTATTTTCTAATAGTGCATACTATTATGCAGATATGAGATTATTAAACGTTTTACAAGCAAGATGCGAGACATGTCCTTTTTAAGATACGCTTGTCTGAAAGCTGAAGGTATGTGGCAAAATAGTTCCTAAGATGTGGATTACGTTTTGCTAAAATTGTGCCAGAGCACAGTACATTGCGCCAATATTTTTGCAGGCTAACCCAAAAGACAACCTGTGCTCTGGAAGCACAACGTGCCAACATGTTTTTGTTAGGTAAGCTAAGCTTTGGATACGCTATTTTTAAGAAGAGCGCCTTATCCAATCTTGTCGAGAATATAATTAAAGACAAGTATCTTGAGCATAAATTTGGACAATAAAAAAAGCTATGAGTGTGCGACACCATAGCTTTTTCTACATAGTATGTAAATCGTTTTAGTCTAAATCTAATGCATAGACACGCACAGCCAAAGGTTGGGGATTTTGTCCCTGTTTAGCGCCTACAACATAAATATATTTGCGACTTTCACCTTTAGGTGGACAGGGTCCTCTGTAATGCCCTGTCATGGCCCCTTCAGGAATCAAGCCTGAACCATCTTCGGCCCAAGAGCCGCCTCCCAAGACTACTTCATCCAGACCGTGCGTTTCCACAAGGCGAACATCGTAACCTGTGGTGCCTTTTGGAGGATTGACAATCGTGATCTCAGGCGAAATGCGTGAGCAACGGTGCACATCTTGGAATTTGACAGATATTTCCATGTCTTGGGTAGCAGGAGATTCTGACTCAGAACTAAACAATCCGCAGCCTTGCAGTGCGAGCGCAGCAACTATCACTGCCATGCTCTGAAATGTGCGAAATTGGGGACGACAGAATCTCATTAGAAACCTCCATAAGAAAAAAGCAAAAAAAGAAGCTTGACCTTATACATGTACTTTGGGATGTAGGTAGAAGATAGGATGTGCTACATGTATAAACTCAATTTATTTGTTGAAGCGGAATGATTCTATTATTATTTTGTGTAAATGTGCACAAAATGTGTTGTGGCTTAAAGCACATGTACAACTGGCTTCTGTTTTGGCAGATAAGCCCAAGTTTTGCATCAAGAGTCTTTACAAGAAACGAAATACATGGTTTATCTAGATAAATTGTAAGTGATCGATTTTTCAAAGATTGCGTTGCGAGATAGAGCATTTATGGAGCAACACACTCTTGAAAAAAAAGCTTTTTCGTTTCCTCTTAAATCTATAAGTGCTAAGGAAAAAAGCGTGTGAAGATAACTCCTAATGATTATAATTAATGCGTCCAAGTAGATTGTGAAGAGTCAATTTTTTTACGATTAAGCTATAAGATCTCTAGTAAAGAAATAGTTTGGTTTCGAGTTTACGCAAAGGCATCTTAGATCATGTTTGAAGTTAGCTTAAAATATTTAATAAAGAGTCTAAACAAATTATGAAAAGATTCTTTTTATAATATATATGCTATAATTAATCTATGATAGTTTACTTTTTAGCAGCGTATACTGCGAAGAGTAATCTACAACATTTTTGCTCTTCTGTAAACTAACAGAGAAAACTGCGATCTGTAAAAGCCAAGATATCTTTTAGATAAATTGTATAAGATTTATGAAGCACACAGTATAGGTCAAAACTAGTTGCGTGATCTCTGCAAAGAGGCTTGCGGGTACAAAAGTTCAGCAGAAGAGCTAAAGCAATTTTTCACCATAAGGAGAAGTGAATGTCAGTCCTTGCAAAAAGCATTGCCGGTTATTTACAAAATGCGTCCTGGATTAGACGTATGTTTGAAGCAGGGAGCAAATTAAAGGCCCAGTATGGTGCAGATAAAGTCCAAGATTTTAGTTTGGGTAATCCTGATCTGCCTGCACCACTTGAGGTAAAGCAAGGCTTAGAGGCCTTTTTAAAAGATGCAGATAAGCCTTTTGCCTTTGGGTATATGTCCAATGCGGGGTTTCCGTGGCTGCGCGAAAAGCTAGCAAGTCATTTGGCAAGCGAGCAAGGGGTGCCTCTGCAAGCCAATGATGTTTTACTTAGTTGTGGGGCTGCAGGCGCCTTAAATGCTTTTTTGCGGGCTGTAATTGACCCAGATGATGAATTACTCTGTTTTGCGCCTTATTTTGTTGAATATGGGTTTTATGTAGGTAATTTTGGCGGCAAGTTGCAAGCAATTAAAACCGATCCTGAAACCTTTGCGCCTGATCTAGACGCTTTGGCCAAAGCCATTAATCCCAAGACGAAAATCGTATTGATTAATTCGCCGAACAATCCCACTGGTGTGGTCTACACCGAGAGTCAATTACGCGCTTTGGTCGCTATTTTAAAGGAGAAGAGTCAAGAGATTGGTCATCCCATCTGGCTTGTGAGTGATGAACCCTACCGCTTTTTGGTTTATGATGACATCACAGTGCCGCCAGTACTCCCATCATATCCATATAGTGTCTGTGTGAGTTCCTTTTCGAAAAACCTCTCCTTGCCTGGTGAACGTATCGGCTATCTAGCCTTAGCGCCTGACTTACCTGAAAAAGACGAGGTAATGGCTGCTATCACCATGACAAACCGTATCTTAGGTTATGTGAACCCACCTGTCATTGGTCAACAGATCATGAAATATGCTTTGGGAAGTCACGTAGATAAAGCACGTTATGCTAGCCGCAGGGACGCCATGGCTACGGTCTTGACCCGGGCTGGCTATAGTTATCATATGCCCCATGGTGCCTTCTATTTCTTCCCCAAAGCGCCAGGAGGGGACGATATTGCCTTTGTCAATGCGCTCGCCAAAGAATTAGTCTTGGCTGTGCCTGGCTCAGGTTTTGGATATCCTGGCTTCTTCCGGTTGGCTTTCTGTGTGGATGAGAGCGTGATTTACGCTGCTGAGGCAGGATTTACTAAGGCCCGCAGCGTTTTTGAACACTAATGTAGCTAATGGCACGGTTTCTGCTTCTAAAAAGGTGTTATAGGTAAAAATTGCCTTGGGATTTTTTTCGGAGGTTAAGACCGTGCGCTCTTCACTTTACATCGGTGCAACTGGCATGAAAAGCTTAAGCGAAGGTATGCATGTTACAACCAACAACTTGGCTAACTGCAGCACCATCGGCTTTAAGTCGCAAATGGCCCTCTATAATGATTTGATCTATGAAGAGCAGGCCAACCCAGGCGAATGGAATTTCGCCCAAGCAAATTCACATGTGGCTGTGGGGCAGCACGGCATGGGTGTGCATATTGAAGAAATTGCCACCAATTTTACCCAAGGAACCTTGGAGTCAACCAATTCCTTAACGGATCTCGCCATCAACGGCAAAGGTTATTTTATGGTGCAGGATGCGCAGGGCAATACTTTCTACACCCGCGCAGGCAATTTTATTGTTGACAATGAGGGCACCATTCGTAATCCCAATGGTTTAGCGCTTTTGGGTGAATTTAATCCGCCTGCCGAGCGCGAATCTGAGACTACAGAAGCCGCAAATGCCGCAGCTGCAGACAATACAGAAACTGCAGAAACTGATACAGATACAGATAATACAAGTCAGCACAACAACATTAAACTGAAGAGAATGGACAATGCGCAGCTTGAACCTATCTCTATTGATAAGTTTGAGCCCAAGCTCATAAGAGCCACTGCCAATATTACCGTTCAAGATACAAATCTCATTCCAGCTTCCAATGTGCTTGATGATAGTAGTAATCCTTATTTCAGCATGTTAAGTAATTATGATGCTACGCAAAGTCAACCATTAAATTCTGATCAATATAGTAATTCGCAGAGTACCACAATTTATGATAGTGAAGGTAATGGTCACAAGGTTACAATCTATTATGATGGGGCGCCTAGTTCAACATCAGATTCAGCAGTAGAATTTTTAATTGCGGAAGATGTAAGTGCTGAAGATACGGATGAGCCCATAACGAAAGGGTCTGGGCTCTTAATGAGCGGTGTCTTACAATTTGATCTCAGTGGTCAATTAAAAAATGTTGCTGCCTATACAAGTTCTGTGGCAGGCAGCACTGATTTAAGTGACTGGCAACCAGCTGCTTTATCGAGTGCCGGTCTCCCTGAGTTTACATATCAAGGCAATCCTGTGGCACTTAATTTTGGGGTAAGTTCTGAGAGTGGGAGTGCGACAGCTACAGGTACTGCTGCAGATATTGGTCTCAATCAAAGTAGTCTTGCAACACTTACAGAGCCTGTTGTGAATAGTAATGCTGTGACTGGTTTTAGTAGTTTAGCTTTTCAAGATAGTATTACTCAAGATGGTACTTCATCTACCTTAACCAATTACGATATTTCAACTACTGGTACAATTTATGCGCGTTATTCTAATGGCGAAGATGTAGCAGTGTGGCAAATTCCCTTGGCTGAGTTTGTCAGTGATGATGGTTTAATGCGTAAAGGGGATAACCTTTTTGCAGCTACCTCTGCAGCTGGAGCAAGGACTGTTGCAGAACCCGGTTCAGGTAATTTAGGTTCAGTTTCAAGTCACTATATTGAACAATCTAATGTCGATATGGCCAATGAAATGGTCACGATGATCATTACCCAACGTGGTTTCCAATCAAATAGTAAGGTCGTAACGACATCAGATGAAATGCTGAAAACTGCTATTAATTTGAAGCAACGTTAATGCTTTATATATAATTTGATCTAAAGAAAGGCGAACTTCAATCATGAATGTTCGCCTTTCTTATATCCTAAAGTATAAAGAAGTATTGAGATGACGTTGTATGAAAATTTGTGCATTATTTTATTACATAAAGTATGTTGTTTTATCTTTACTTCTAATTATACGCAAACATAATCAAGATATAATTAAAGCATAAGTAAAATATAAGTAAAACAAAAGTAAAATATAGTAAAAATATAATGAAAATATAATGAAAATATTATCTAAATTAAAGCAAAATAGAAGCACAATATAAGTAAAATATGAGTAAAAGATAAGTAAAGTGGAAGTAATATAGAAGTAATATAGAAGTAATATTAAAATGTAATATTTTTCTTACTGCTAATGTTTTACCTCGTGCGGAAAGTTTTATGGATCATTTTACGCCGTTTCTACCTAATGAGCTTTATACTGTAGTTGGTTATCCCATAGCACATAGTCTTTCGCCACTTGTGCATAATAGTGGCTTTCAGCTCTTGAAGCTCAAGGCCATTTATTTGAAGCTGTCTATAGAGCCGAGTAATTTGGCGCTTTTTGTGCAAAGTTGCAGGCTTTTACCTATTCGCGGGTGTTCTGTGACCATGCCGCACAAGCAAGAGATTATGAAGTATCTGGATAAGATAACGCCCATAGCCCGCAAGATAGGTGCGGTAAATACATTATTTTGGGATGCTTGTGTACTTTGGGGCGACAATACCGATTGCGCAGGCTTTCTTGCGCCCTTGGCAGCAGTTGATTTAACTAATAAAAAAGCCTTGATTTTGGGGGCAGGTGGAGCTTGCCGAGCTTTAATCTGTGGCTTACAGGAAAAGCAGCTAGCTGAGATTTATCTCTGCACACCTTCAAATAAAAGGCATTTAGAGCTAGCTAGAGAATTTGGCTGTAAGGATATCAACTGGGATGAGCGGCATAATGTGGCTGTTGATCTAGTTGTAAATGCTACCCCCCTTGGCATGTTTGGGCCGAATCTAGATGCGAGTGCTTATGACTTTAAAAAGGCCCAAGATCTGACGCACGCCTTGCCAAAAATTGCCTATGATATTGTCTATAATCCCTACACAACCAGGTTTCTAAAAGAGGCACAGGATTTGGGTATACAGACTATCTCAGGCTTTGAGATGTTTTTTGCGCAGGCTAATGCCCAATTTGTTTTGTGGACCTCGCAAAATTTGCCTAAAGAGAGTAAAGAAATTTTGCGCAAGGTTTTGCTAAATCAAGCTAACTAAAAGAGTATGTTGCGCTAAGTGTTATGATAATTCGCTGCCGCGTTAAGGTTAGCCTAAAGTAGATCCATGTGTGTGATTTATTTGATCCAAAAAGTTACAGAGAGACTTGTGTGGTGTCGTATGTAAAGTTGAATTATATCTAAATATATGTGGTACTTAACTTTTATTCTGATGCTGAGCTCTAGTTTCTTGTTATTGTTAAGATATTTATTTTTTTAATTTGGGATATTACATGATATGCAAGTGCCTTGCGTTTTTTTTGCAAGGTGTTCGCCTTTCCTTAAGTACTACCTAAATTAGAGTAAACATATAAGTTATAGGTTGCACTTCCAAGATAATGTGGCAGATCTTAACTTAGCTTTGTGCTCACGCATTTAATTTAATGCACCACATTATGACATTTGACGATATTTTTGTGTAGATGGCTATAAAAAGTGTCAAGATGTCATGTGCTCTGACATAACAGCGTTCAAATATTTTTGCGCAACATAATAAAATGATGTAGGATCTCTAATCACACCTATCGTTATATATAAGATGATAATATCTTTAATAATAAATATTGATTATTTCATGTTGAACGTTGCATATTAAGTAAAGTACGACAGAGTATTTTTCATAAAGAAATACAATATATTATATCTATATTATATCTATATTATATCTATATTATAACATTTTTATATATGCTATAATCTTTAATGAAATTTCGTAAATATTCTTGACTTCTCTTATGCTTGCAAAGTTGTTGGATCATGTTGACGCCATATAGCACATGATCTGCAAAATTATATTTGTATGTATCTATCTCATGTATATGGTCAAACACAAGTAGAAACATTGCTATAAAAGTGATAGATCTTTTAGAAAAATATCTTCACGAGATATTATTAGGTGTTTTTGAAATTATCCGCAACTGTAATAAATTATTTAACAATTATTTTATATAATTATATTATGAAAATATTAGTTTTACATGGCGTTAATTTAAATATGTTAGGTCGACGTGATCCAAAATTTTATGGATCAGTAACTCTTGATACCATTAATAAGACTCTTCTGAGCCTTACGCAAGAGTTACATATCGAGCTTGAGCATTTTCAAACGAATTTTGAAGGTGCCATGGTAGAGCGCATTCAACATGTGCTAGATGAAAACATTGCAGCCATCGTGATTAATGCGGCTGCCTGGACGCATACAAGCCTTGCCATTCATGATGCCTTAGAACTTTTGAAAATTCCTGTTGTAGAAGTTCATTTATCCAATATTTATGCTCGCGAAAATTTTCGGCAACATTCGTTATTAGCTTCAGTCGTACATGGCACAATTGCAGGTTTTGGGCTTGAGAGTTATACTTTAGGTTTACGGGCTGCTTACAGTTTGACGCAGCAAGAGGCAAATAAGTAGGCAATTATAGATCTAGAACAATAATGTGTACTCAATGTTTCACAGATTTAGCAAGATAAGACAAAGACTTTCTTCATTGATGAGCTTGTGGATAAAGTCTTTGTCTTATCTTGTGTAATAGTATTGTAGGTGATATTAAGAGTAGAAGTGGAATGCTAATGCTCTATAATGTGTGAAAATAAGTCAAGCATTCTTTGATCTAGACAAAACATATTACCAGTCACTATAAATTTATGAACATTGGATTATTCTGCTCATCTTCCACGTTATAAGCCTTGTTTGAGCTTAGATGAGTAATTAAGAGAATATTCAACAATTTCATTTATTATAAACAATCACAAACTAATTATAAGAGTAACAAAATTTACGTTAAACATACTTTCTCTTCACAATTAGCGTTTATATATTGTAATTAAGTAATGCAAAGTATAAAATGACGCACAATGTTAAGCGAAGTGCACAGTAATGATCAACTCTCATCAACAACTAAAAATTCAAATATAGCGGAATTAGATCACAACGATGTTTCTGCTAGACTTCTGGAACTATCGCATCTGCAATTTGGCTGGCTTGAGGCCAATTATGGCGAACCCTTATCAAAAAATTTTCTAAATTGGTTTGACAGCGCTTATAAGCAATATTTTGCTACAGAACTTCCAGCTCCCTATATTTTTCCAACCCCAGAAGGTGGAATCACTCTTGAGTGGCAGAGTGAGAGGCATATAGAAATTTCTGTAGAAATAAATTGCAAGACAAGAATTGGTGAATTTGTTTCTGCAAAAAAAGATCAAGATGAGATGACAGAAGAGACAGTAGATTTAAATAATGCAAAAGGGTGGATGCGCTTAAATGCTCTATTATCAGATGAATTTTTGCAAGTATGAATGATGACACAAGTAGATTATGATATGTTACTACAAGTTTAATGCAATATAATTTTATCATATCTCATGATTTTTGATACATATCAAAACTAACTCATTCTTATTAATATGATTTATGATTATAAAAATCTTGGCTCTCCCGATTTTTTTAGCAATCAGTAAAAAGACTATAGACCAGGAGTGTATTCATATAGAAAAAGATCAAAAATGGTTATGATAGAGATAAAACTTTTCTGAAATACTTATTATAAAATTGTGATTACTTTTTCTAATAATTATTGATTTATTGTTTACCTTAACTCAAGATGTTTTATAGCTTTAATCAAATTTTCGAAAAAATTTTTTGAACAAAACTTAATGATATATAAAAATTATACTAGCAATTAAACCAGATG
>JAFTDU010000058.1 GCA_017454005.1 Desulfovibrionaceae bacterium
ATAATAAACTTAAGTATTCTGTCAACGTAGCGCTCCCAGTAGTGCGATGAGACAGACACGATATAATAGATTGTTTGCGGAATATACATTTGAGTTGTGTACGCCGATCCATGTATTAATAATATGTTCAAAATGTATTGTAGTTAATTTATTTTAGACAGGTACTGGTGCACAAATGAAAGTTAAATCCAAAACAGATGTTGTAAATAGATGTCACGAATGGGAAATGGCAATTAAAAAAGCAGAACAAAAAGGGAGAAAAATAGGGATAAAAGAAGGAAGAAAAATAGGAATAAAAGAAGGAATAAAAGAAGGAATAAAAGAATGTAGAAAAAAATGGATGACCAAAGGAGAAAAAATAGGGATAACAAAAGAAAAATTTGAAACGGCAAAAAGACTTTTGAATGACAATTACTCTTTAGATCAAGTACAAATGATTACTCAGTTGACATTAGAGCAAATAAAGTCATGTTTAGATAAATAAAATATGTGATATATTTCTAAACTATTATTTTAATCTAAAGATTCGATAATAAACTTAAGTATTCTGTCAACGTAGCGCTCCCAGTAGTGCGATGAGACAGACACGATATCTGGAGTGTTTGCGGAACATACATTTGAGTGGTATCCACCTTTCGCGATATTGATAATATCTACGCAATTAATTTTAAAACATTTTATCAGTACTATTCAAATTATCAATTATACCTACTCAAATAATTTGTCATAAAGTTTTAAAATTAATGCTGACATTATGATATTGCAGACAACTGTATAGTCAACTATGCGATATTTATTGTGTGCATAAGCTTATTCATGAATGTAGTGAAATGCTAAACTTTTTAGAACGCACTGTAACATTTAAACTTATCATGTGATTATCTAGATAGACTATTAGATTGTTTTAAAGCATTGTAATATCTTTCTACAACTATAAAAATGCGCTTTTTATCGATACCAAAATATATTATAGATATAATGAATTACGTAAAATAAATTATAGTACTAATTAAGTAAATAATGCCTAATTGATATGCTTTTGGGCAGAATATATCAAAACGCCTCATCAAAAATGATGTAATTTTGTAAATCAGTGATTACTTTCTAAGTTAACATTTAGTAAGGATTAAATGTGTGGCAAAACTTTTGGCGCATAAGTTGCAGAGTACTACAGGCACTTATCTGCACAAGTTGTATCTTTATGTATGCTACGTGGGGCAATTTTTTGTGGGTGTATGTTGCAGGTCCCATTGATGTACTCACAGTTGTAGAAGACATTGAGGAAGTGACATATGTGTCAACTCCTGCCGTTCATGATCTTCTAGCCTATGCAATCTTTAGCTTATTAACGCTTTGCTTTACATGTATGGGACATGTAGGGTCTACTCTGTGGCGCCAATTGTCTTTTTTTGCTCTAAGTATGGCCTGTATGTTGCTTTGCTCTTTAGCAATTATTGGCTCCTTAGAGCTCATGATGGATGCAAGTGTCACAAATGTTCGCATTGCAGCGATCATGGGACTTTTTGTCTTCTATATTTGCGCCTATGATGTAAAGACACGGGTCTTCAGTGTACCAAAGGTGCTCAAGCGCTATAGGTTTTGGTTAATCTTGTTGCTCATATCTCTAAGTGCAGTCCTAATTTTTCCGCAATACCTTGTCGAACCAACACCACAAGCCATGTTTTGGCGATTTCTTTTGTTGCTTGGAAATAGCCTTGTAAGCTATGTTGGAACATCTAAGACCGTTTAAATATACAGAAGATAAGTTTTAACTATAGATATTTCTAAGATAGCCTTAGCAATGTCTTGCGTTAACCGCTGAAGGATACAGGCAAAGATGTTTATGGTGTCTGAATATATGCGAAATTGTCGGAACAAGAACGTAGAATAGATCTGATCGTATCTTTCTTGCGATCTTATATTAGTGCTAGAGAATATGGATCGTGTTGCCTTAAAATATCAAAGAAGATTTTCTAGTATTCGAATCTTAATGATAATGCTTAATTATTTTGTGCGCCATTTTAGATTTTAGGCCTAAGCTAAAAAAGTTTGTGAAGCTATTTTACTATCTAAGTTTAGAATTGTGCAGTGTTTTTTCTCTGCTGTGCAATAAAATCAAGACAATTGAGTCGTAAAATCAGTTGCATATTATATTTCGCAGATATTATTGAACTCGTCCAAAAAAGTGTTGGAAGATCTTTGCTTTGGTACAAGGCGTTCAACATTGTTTGGCGAAACGTCAAAAATCTAGATTAATTTTTATAGAATGTTATTGAAACGAGACACTAGGAGCATTTATGAAAGCTTTGGCGGCAAATTTTCATCGGGGGCGGCGGCTTCGCACAAGTGAGGCCGTGCGCGATTTGGTGAGAGAAACTGCACCACTCTTAAGGGAAGATTTAATTATGCCCTATTTTGTGGTGGAAGCAAATGATCCCAATGTACGTACGTCTGTGCCCTCCATGCCTGGCATCTATCAGTTGGGTTTAGCCGCCCTTGAACAACAGGTGGCACGCTATTATGATCTAGGTCTTAAAGCAGTTCTCTTGTTTGGTGTTCCCCAGAGTAAAGATGAATTGGCGACCCAAGCTTATGCTAGGGATGGGATCGTACAGCGTGCTGTGAGACGGATCAAAAAACGTTGCCCCGATCTCATCGTAATTTGTGATGTGTGTCTGTGTGAGTATATGAGTCATGGTCATTGTGGACTTTTAGATGCACAAGGTGATGTACAAAATGATGCAACCTTACCACTTTTGACCAAGGTTGCCGTAAGTCATGCCCAAGCTGGTGCCGATATGGTAGCGCCATCTGACATGATGGATGGGCGCATCCAAGCCATACGCCAAGGTCTCGACGTTGCAGGCTATTTGAGCTTACCCATTGTCTCCTATGCTGTAAAATATGCTTCGGCTTATTATGGACCTTTTAGAGATGCGGCTGAATCAGCCCCTGCCCATGGCAACCGCAAATCTTATCAGATGGATCCAGGTAATGCACGGGAGGCCTTGCTGGAAGCTAAGGCTGATTTGGATGAAGGGTGTGATGCCCTGATTGTCAAGCCTGCAGGTCCCTATAGTGATATTTTATGGCGGGTTAAAGAAGCTTGTAATGTGCCGGTGTGGGCCTATCAGGTAAGTGGAGAATATTCGCTAATTCGGGCGGCAGGACTCAATGGATGGATTTGTGAAGAGCAGGTTATTTTGGAGAGTCTGCAAAGTCTTAAACGGGCCGGTGCTGCGACGATTATCAGCTATTTTACCGAATATTTACTCGAGCACAAATTAGTGCGCTAAGCTTGTGGCTTTATTAAAGTGTGAGCCTGGGCTCGAGGGATAAATGGAGTGTGCAGTGGAACAAGAAAAGCATAAGCTACACATGTCAGCGAGTGGTGCCAACAGCCCGCGTACCTTGGAAGACGGCAGTCCTCTGTGCCGACTTATTGCCTGGGAAGTGACGCGTTCCTGTAATCTGGCCTGTAAACATTGCCGGGCTGAAGCACATCTTGAGCCATATAGTGGTGAACTCACTACTTCTGAAGCTTTAGCCTTAATTGATACCTTCCCCAAAGTAGGTAAGCCCATTATCATTTTTACAGGTGGTGAGCCTACTTTGCGGAAGGATTTATATACTTTAATTAACCGGGCGCATAGCTTAGGGCTAACCTGTGCCTGTGCACCCAATGGCACGTTGCTGACACCAGAGATTTGTGCCAACTTAAAAGCTAGTGGCGTTGAGCGCTGCTCCATATCTTTAGATGGCCCTGATGCAGCGAGCCATGACGCTTTTCGCGGAATGCCTGGCGCCTTTGACGGTGCTTTGCGCGGCATCAAATATCTAAAAGCAGCCGACATTCCCTTTCAGATTAATACCACTGTGACACGTGCGAATCTTGAAAGCTTTCAGGCTATCTTTGACTTGTGCCAAGAATTAGGCGCCTGTGCCTGGCACATCTTCTTGCTAGTGCCTATGGGGCGTGCTAAGGGCTTGGTGGATCAGGTGATTAGTGCCGAAGAGTATGAGGCGGTCTTGCATTGGCTCTATGATTTTCGCAAGACAACTTCAATGCATCTTAAGGCGACCTGTGCACCCCATTACTACCGTATTATGCGCCAAAGGGCACATGCAGAAGGGGTGCAGGTGAATCCACAGACCTTTGGCATGGATGCCTTGACGCGTGGCTGCCTAGGTGGCACGGGTTTTTGCTTTATAAGTCATCAAGGGATTGTGCAGCCGTGCGGCTATCTGGAGCTTGAGTGTGGGGATGTGCGCAAGACACCCTTCCCGCAGATTTGGCGTGAGAGTGCTCATTTTCGTGCCTTGCGGGATCAAGCAAGCTACAAGGGGAAGTGTGGAGTGTGTGAATATCACCGCTTTTGCGGCGGCTGTCGCGCTAGGGCCCTCAGTATAAGTGGTGATTATTTGGATCCCGAACCCTTATGCACTTTTACCCCAGGCAAATTGCGGGCTAGATCAGGAGCATAAGGATGGAAGAACTTGATCAACAGATTTTAGATATTATCCAAACCGATTTTCCCCTGGAGTCGCGTCCCTACTTGGCCTTAGCTCAAAGGTTACAGGTGAGTGAGCAAGAGGTCTTTGAGCGAGTCTGCAAGTTGCGGGAAGATGGCGTTATCAGGCAGCTTAGCGCCAATTTTTGGGCTGGCAAATTGGGCTATGTCTCCACATTGTGTGGGGCCAAAGTACCGCCTGACAAATTGGAGAGCTTTGTAGAGATGGTCAATAGTTGTGCGTCTGTGACCCACAACTACTTGCGCGATCATCCCTATAATGTCTGGTTTACCTTGATCTGTGCATCCAAAGCCCAGGCCGAAGAAATTTTGGCTGATTTTACAAGACTAAGTGGTGTGAAGATTTTGAATCTGCCTGCCACAAAAATCTTTAAAATCAATGTCAATTTTAAGATGCAGCAAGATACCTAAAATTATTTGTGGCGTTAATTTTTTGGCATAGCGCGTATGTTTTGCAGCAAACTATAATGCGAGTCAGCTGAATGACTCGCATTTTTTTTATGCGTGGCAAATTTTATGAGCATTCTAAAAATAATACGTCAAAACTATAAAATACTGGTGTAAAGATAAATTGCCACACAAGCTTAAGTATCACCCAGATCGCAAAATGCGAAAAGTTTGGAGAGTAGCACCTAGGCACTAGAGTCTAATAAATAGAATGAAGAATGTTAGCTAGCAACTAATAAATGATAAATTATAGATGTACCAACAAACAATAAAATTTTTAGGAAGCAATAAATATATTTAGACTACATATAAATAAGCATTTAGAGAGATTTATTTATATACTTAAGTATAAGATATAAATTTATATATATTGAATTGCTTAAACTATGTCGATACTCAGCAATTTGCTTGTGTAGTTAGTCTAAATATATAAATTTTGTATGCTTAAATCTAGGGCAACTTGCTATATAAATCACAAGTTGCCCTCGATACAATTACTCACGCGTTAAGAAGATTCCCGAACCATTTGGCAGTGTCAAAATAAGCTGTGTGTTATTTTGTAATTGCCAAGTATTTTCACCTTTTTGCCCTGCTGCTGGCCCTTGAGTTGTGGTATATTGCAGCTTATTGCCAAGGAGAGTAAATGTTCCTGCTTCTGTAGGTTGGTTGTTAGTTAAGACTGTGTAGTTTTGACCTTGAAAAATAAAAGTAATGTGCACACCATTGGGGAGTGTGGTGCCCCATTTTCCTTCAAGGGGTGTGGCAACTGGATTTTGGGGTGGCTGTGGTTGTTGAATAATTGGCTGACTCTGTCTTGCTAACACTGTACCATCAGAGAAGCGTAATGTATTACCTTCGAGCCGAAACTCGAGATTAAGAGTTTGCCCATTGCTAAATTGTATGGCAATTTGATTGCCTTGGATCTGATATGGGCCAGAGAGTTGTTGCCCATTCATGTTGATGGCACAGACACCTTGCCTAAACATGAAGATCACCATGTTAGTGCCATCACTGGCGATCCAGGTGCCATCAATACCTTGCGGCGAAGAGACAATAGATTGGTTTGTGGTTTGGCGCACTAAACGTTGCCCATTGGCTAAAACTAGGGCATCTTTGTCCTGTCTAAATTGTATGGTCAGTACTTTGCCGTTTTGAAAGTGTAAAAATAGTTGGTCACCTTGGACTGACCAGGTGCCGCTGCCTTGTTGTTGTTGGACGACAATGACGAAGTGGTTTTGCGGAGCTAAGGTCAGTGTAAAATTAGTGGTACTGTAAGTTCCCAAAAGTGACTGGGTTGAGGTATTTTGGGGCGTTTGGTCACCAAAAAAAGGTGGGAAACCATCCTGATCAAGAGGACTCATGGTGCCAAAAGGCAAGAGAGCCTCTTCAGGTGTGAGCATGCTCTTAAGACCTGTCTCTAGTTGGCCCAGTGTATTTAGATCTTGACTCAAGACACTTTTACTTGAGGGAAAGATGGGGGCAAAATCTTGGGGTGGTTGCGTATTGCCAGCCTTTATAATTTTATTGAAAGATGTAGTCAGACTGTCAGATAATGTGCCTTGTGTAGCAGAAGGTGGCGTACTTGGCGCTATTGCAGCAGTTTGTTGTTTGGGTACATCTGCCATTGACATGTTGATTGTGATTTCTTTAGTGTTTGCATTACTGCCTAGAGGATACGCCAACATGCTGCTTAAAAAAAAGAGTAGGGCGATAGACCTGTGCATACTTACTCCAACACAATGCTTTAAGATGGTTTAGCCAAAAGTAAATTTTCAAATGGCACAATCAAGACAAATACACTGTTTTTTTAGCAAGATTCAAATCTAAAAGAAGACTAGCGATGTTTGTACTATCTAAATGCACTCGTTATTTTAGGGGCAAGGATTTACGCAGGAGGTTTTAATGATGATTTGGCATTTGTTGCGGGACAAAGTGCAGTCTATCTCCTTTTGGTGCCTTATACTATTGATCACCTTACAGAGTGGTATGGGTCAAGCCTTAGCCAATCAAACTACTGAATGGACCATTATGGTCTATCTAGATGGCGATAATGATCTTGAATATTGGGGCATTGTGGATCTCTTGGAGATGGAGCAGGCCCTACCACCTAATGTTGAAATAGTGGTGCTCTTTGATCGCCATAAAGGCTATAGTAAAGATCTAGGTGATTGGACAAATACGCGCCTCTATCGTCTGCGTAAAGCGCCTCCTTTTGATATGAGCAAGGCAAGCCGTGGCTTAAATGTGCCACTGCCGCAAAATTTGAGTGCAGAGTTGCTTGAAGACTGGGGCGAATGTGACATGGGCGATCCAGCTACGCTCACAAGGTTTATTAAGACGGTAGCCCAACGTTTTCCTGCCAAGCGCTATGCATTCATTCCTTGGGATCATGGCAGTGGTGCTGCCAAAAGTGGCATGTTCTTAGATCACGATCGTGGTTCTGGCAAACCTGGCACAAGCCATATGAGTATTCGCCAATTTGCGGAAGCTGTTCGAGAAGGAGCTAGAGCACTGCCGCGGCAAAAATTTGATCTTTTGAAATATGAATTATGTCTTATGGGGCAGCTTGATGTTTTGGGAGAGAGTGAGCAATTAGCCGATTATGTGTTAGCAAGTCCACCCTTTGAACCAGCTTTAGGCTCAGATTACCTCAATATTTTGCCCTGGTTTCGCCAAGATGTAAGTACCGCGACCCTTGTAAGTAAAATGGTTGCCATTAATATCGCTTTTTACAATCAAATTGAGCGCCAGGCAGCCTTTTCTGCTTTTGCCATGCAGCATATGAAGTTAGTGACAGAGAAATTCAATGCTCTGACAGAAGCTTTAAGCCAAAAAGCAGCCCAGCAATTTAAGGCGTTAACCAGGGCCAGCTGTTTTGCAACCCACTATGATAATGTCTTAATTGATTTGGGACGTGGGCAGGATGCCATATCCTCTGTAGATGTGTATGATTGGTTAGATCGTTTACAAAGAGAAGTAGACGGGATAGATCCAAGATTATATAAAGATTTAAAAGCTGCTTTAGCACAACTGACAATTGCAAGTGCCACGACCGATAATTTCCCTGAATGTAGAGGTCTGGCCATGTTTCTCCCCCTCCAACGGGTGCATTGTAATGTGGACTATCCGAAGCTACTCTTTGCCCAAAAAGCAGGTCTTCTAGGTTTCTTACAGCTACTCTATACAGCACAAGAGACCTTGGGTAATGACCTGCCACAGATTCATGATGTCCAATTGGGCACACCTAAAGCGAAACCTCAGACTAATGCAACTAGGCCTGAAGACTTTACCATTGTGCCTTTGACCCACTTAACACCTTTTTCAAGGAATGTGGTGCGTTTTGCCATCACAGGTACAGGCATTCTCTATACGACCATGGTGCAATTTGAACAAGTAGGCGAGCGGCGTTATATACACTGTGAGCAGCTCTTAGCCGAGCATAATCCAGATAGAGGAGCAAACAGCAACATCCAAAATGCTTTTAGTTTTTACTCCCCTAGATATAACGATGGCACAACAGTGTTTATGCGGGAACTTGCGGCCTGTTATAAAGTGAGTAATGGTGCTAATTTAGGTAATATCACTGTCATTAATATGAACATAAGCAAAGAGCTTGGCAGCAATGTCTCCATCGCTTATGGGCTCTATCGTGATGGTACAACTGGTGGTCAAGATCTCAATGTCCAGGTGCATTTTAGTAATCGCTTACGTATACCTTTAAAGATCGTAGCTTTCACGCAAGATCAAAAAGGGCGCACTGTAGCCTTGCGTGATGTGCAATTGCGGGCGGATGGCTTTTTTAGACCTGCTAGACTCTACTTAGATGGTCAATTAAAACTACAGCGCGAATATGGGCCGCCGCTACCAGTAGCTAATCGCCTCCTGTTATTAACAACCGATATGCTGGCAGAAGGGAATCCTGTTGGTTGCTTGATTCGGGCGCACACTATGCATGGCAAAGTGGCGCAAGCGATTTCTAACACTTTACCTGTCAAATATGTGCCAGCGCAAATGCTTTTAAAAGATAATGCTAAGCGGCTTGGCCTTATAAATCTCCCTGGCCGCTATGCTATGGTGCAATTTGCAAGCAGCCAAGCTGATGCCAAGGTGATTTTGCCGACCTTTCAGACCTTGGAGTTTAAGCCTAATAGCCCCTTTATGACCTTTACACATCAGCAGGGGCAGAAAATAGCCAAGGGCTTAGTCAATTGGTTACCCTATGGCATGCCACAGTTTACCTTACATGAAAAGAGTAATCTGCCAGGCACGCCATTAGGCCGAACTATAGAAGCGTTTTATGCCTTTTTAGATGGTCAAGGGAAGGAACGTGTGTGGTATTTAGTGCAGGAAGGTATCGGCACAAGGTGGGCCTTAGTACCACTTGAACATTTTCAGCCTGCAGCTTTAGAGGGCATTTGGGTGAGTCCTACTGAAAGATGGGAGTTTCATAAAGATACTGTGACCTTAAAACGTGCCGATAAGACTTATAGTGCACAGTATACATTGACTGACCATATTCTGCAGGTCAATAATTTCCCAGCGCCTAAATATGCCCTATATCTTGATGCTAAACACGGGCATCTAAACCTAATGACTGAAGATTCTAGGGTGTCTATTTTGCAGCGGCCTAAAGATACTAATACCAAGATACAAGTTGAGCCCAAGGATTTGCTTGGTAGTTGGATAAGTAGTCAGGACACAGGTTATGCGAGACTTAATATCAGTAGTGTACCTGGCACAAACTTCTATAATTTACGGCTCTTAAGTCGTGGGCAAGGGCACACAGTGTGTACCTATGCCTTTGATGCGATGGGCTTACGAGCGACATTTGCCGATGGCTCGCATGTGTATATTCCTTTTAAACTTGAAGCAGGGCAACTTACCTTGTATTTTCCGCATATGCCACCCATAAGTTTTACCAAAAACACCCCAAGTCATAACTAGTTTCAATTAAAGCGCAGAGGAGAGTTTGTATATGTTGCAACGAACTCTTTTGGGCCTATGTTGCCTATTCTATTGTCTTTTAAGTACACCTGGCATCCAAGCTCTAGCCCAGCCAATTAATCCAGCCCAACTCCAAGGCTCTTGGGCCGGCAGTAATGGCCGCGATACTATGCTGCTCATGTTTAGGGGCAACATGTGTGCTTTGGGGCTAAATGGGCAACAAATTTCAGGTACATGGAGCTTGCAAGGCAATACACTGGTGTTGCAAATGCAAAATGGCAAGCGCGTTACTTATAGAGTCCAATTACAAGGGACAAGTTTAGTCTTAGATGGCTCGGTCTATTTACAGAGGCAAGGAGCACCCAAAGACAGCGGCTTTGGGCCAGGAAGTGGCTGGGAGCATCTACAAAAACCCCAAGGCGGCAGTTGGGGAAATCCTCAGCCAGGTGCACCACAAGGTGGCAGTTGGGGTAATCCTCAGCCAGGTGCTCCCCAAGGTGGTGTTTGGGGATTTCCTCCACAAGGTGCTCCGCAAGGTGGCAGTTGGGGGAATCCTCAACCAAGTGCTCCCCAAGGCGGCAGTTGGGGGAATCCTCAGCCAGGTGCCCCGCAAGGTGGTGTTTGGGGATTTCCTCCTCAAGGTTCCCAGCAAAGTGGAAGTTGGGGAACTCCTCCACAAAATGCCCAGACCGTCTTAGAAGGCACCTGGGAGGCTCAACTCCCCCAAGGTCGACGCATTTTGAAGATTCAAGGTAATCAATATGCGCAACTCTTTAATGGCCAAGTGCAAGATGCCGGTACCTTTAGCATTACACCTGATGGGCGTTTTAACTATAGAGTGACAAGCGGACAATTTGTAGGTCAGCAGGGTGAAAACCGCTATAGCTTGCAGGGTAATCGACTGACCATGTATTGGCCTGATGGCAACCACCAAACATTTATTCGCGTGACACCTCAAAGCTGGCCAGGAGTTAGTCAAGGTCAAACTACACCTTTAGAGGGACGCTGGGTGTGGGCAAAGCAAGGGCCTGTAAGTTTTGGTTTTGTTTTTAGAGGTAATACATTTAGCTCTTTTTGGAATAATGCACCTAATGGCCGCGGTACTTTTACTTTGACTCCAAACCGTATCATACTTAAGCATGAAGAAGGTCCAACTGCAGGCCATGTTGATAATTTAGGCTATCAGTTGCATGGCGATCGTTTACTGATATTTGTGCAACCGGATGCTGATCCTATTCCTTATGTAAGGAGGTAAGATTGCAAAAGACCACACCCAATAAAGGGGTGTGGTCTTTAAGTAGACACATATTGCTTATATTTGACACTAATCAAAGAATTTATACATTGTATTACATTATGGATTTAGAGAAAAAAATAATATTACGTAATTAAAAGTGTGTTCCTATTTTTTTACTCGCCAAATATGCACCATCAGCTAATGTCATTTTTTGCCATTGTAATTTTTTATAATGCTGTTATAATGACAAGAGATATTTAAATAATATATTAAATA
>JAFTDU010000059.1 GCA_017454005.1 Desulfovibrionaceae bacterium
CACAGTAAATATTTTCTAATAAATATTATTTATAGACATAATGTTATAATCACAATCTATTATATAAATAGATAAAATCTGCGTAAGAAAAAAATACATATAATAATTTATTTTTTAGACTAAATTAAAAAAAATAGAATAAGTTATATAGAAGTATATTTAGATTCATAATATAAAAATAATATCGATCACTAACAGCTCTCTACTGCTAATATATCAACATTATCACATCTCAAAGCACAATAAAAAGGCAAAAGGTTATAGTTGCTTTGAAAGTCAAAAAATTAGCCATCTTACTCAATAAAAGATTGCAGACTATCAAGAAACATGCTTGGGACAAAAGTAAACATTGAGACTCACATTTTAGCATGAGCTGCAACGCTAAAAGCGAGCGGGTGTGAGTTTGAGGGCTCACATGTCCACACTTTATACTTAAAATATTTACTCTGCAAAAGCAATCAAAACAAGTACTTGAAATATTGCTAGAGTAGTTGACACTCTAGGGTAACTTTTGCATAATACTTTGCGATTTATAACGTTTGAGATCTATGACACTATCTTTGTGTTACTGAGCATAGCAAAACGTTGTTTCATGAAATTAATTACAACTAACTCTCACAAATTGTTTAGAAAATGATAGTGGAAAATATTTTATGTTATTTATAGTTTTTTCTAGATATTTTATGTTAGGTTTTGAAGACGCCAATTTGCAGGCGTCTTTGCACCTAGGTGCCAGCAGAACAAAACATGTCTGCTGCTGCAAAAATAAATAACTAAAAAATCCTTGATATTATCTCAACAATTTACTTAGATTGTACGCCTCAACCAAAGATTAAGGCAAGTTTGTAGTACTGGCATTGATGCTGGTATTTTTTTCATGAAAGTATTATTTGTACAAAATTTTTTGCTACCTTGGCCACGCACTACTTATATTATACTCTAAAGCTTAATTTGCTCTATGTTACGGCAAATAGACACACTCATTTATAGATCAGAGTATAATTATAACCTTAATAAATTATGACCTCAAACAATATGCAACCAAAACTTCGTTTTATTGGCACATACTCCGCGAAGCAATCTTCCCCAACTGCCATAGCAAAAAGAAAAGAATATTTTTTTGTTTTTTATTGTGAACTTGATGACAACAAGGTCTATGTGCTGCAGGAATTAAATGAGGCTTATACCCCAACGGGCACTGTCAATATTACTAATTCCTCAATTTTTCAAGAATACTTTGTACATGAGCCCCATATTTTGGCAATGCCCTTGAGCAAGCCGCAGGTCTCAGAGCAAAAGCTTAGGGCAGCAGTGGCCCCTAAGCCTGTTGATCAAAGTGAAAAACAAAGGATCAATGAAGCGCTGGCGCGTGCTGCCGAAGAAGCCCTGCGGGCCAATTTTGCTGAAGCTATAGCCAATCTTAGTCAACCCACTTTGCGCAATAAAGCCATCCGTGCCATCAAAAAGATTGCGGAGCAAGAAGACGGTATAGTGCCTCAACATAAGCACATGTTTCGCGATTTTTCTGTGAGTCTGCGGAAAAAAAGCTTACCTGAAATTGCCCTGCTCTTTGCCACACGCAATGTCAAATTAGCACCTGAAGATGATCATGCGCATTTCAATGCTGCACGCATCTACGCCATTTTGGAACGTTTTGATGACGCCATTGGAGAGCTCCATACAGCTCTTGACTTAGAGGGTGAAGCAGCTGACACAGCTATATATCAAAAAATGCTTGCCTACGTCGAGCGACAAAAAAATCGCCGTTTGCCGCCTAATCTACGCAACCATAGATGATTATTCTTTTAAGCTCACGTTGTAACACATCTATCTCTTATCAACAAGTAATTACTGAGCTTTTATAAATTTAAATAACACTATTGTAAACATAACGAAAATATCATTAAAATAAATTTTATCTTTCAATTTTTTCAAAAGTAATACATAACAATATCTAATATAGACTAAACTTTTTATGCTCTAGCATTGCCATGGCATAGTAAAAAGAACAGTTAAACTTATTGCTCCCATACTAACATGGTAATTAATTGTGTATATTGTGATACATATCATGTAGTATGAGCAATGAGGAGATTTTTTTGCATGAATAAAATGATCATTACCATTGTTGTTGCGGTTTGTGTCCTTGGCATGGCGCTCATTATGCTAAATGAACATGCAAGTGGAGAGAAACCTAACTTCTCAACAGAACAAACCGATTTCAATCATATTGCAACAGTCACAAGTCCATCTGAGTTTAATAAACCAACTCTCCAACAATCAAACAGTATAAAAGATACTACAGTCAATGATACTGCGTATTTGCAAGATTCAACCCATGCTTTGAAAGCAAGCGCAGACAGCACATCATTTAAACCATATCCTGCTGAAGATACTAAGCTGCCTGTAAAGCCGCAAATGCCAAAATCAGAACCTAATATTCACCCCATTGCCAAAATAAGTGCTGATATGCAGGCGAGTATCAAGGAAAAAGAGCGCCATGTTGCGCCTCAAGTTGCAGCCCCCAAGCCCAAGCCTCAAGTTGAATCTAAGCCGCAGGTCAAAGAGGTAGCTATGCTTGAGCCTAAGCCTGTTGAATCTAAAACAAAGGTCAAAGAGGTAGCTCAAGTTGAATCTAAGCCACAGGCTCAGAGCCCAAGTAAAGCTGAAAAGCCTGAGACTGCAAAGCCCAAAGAATCCTCTGCCAAAAACATCGCCGCTGCAAAAGAGAAACCCCTGCAGATTAAAAAATGTGTCGTGTTCAATCGCAATACAGGAGCCACTGTACGCCTGCAAGGCGCCATGCCGCTCAAATATAGAACTTCAACCTTGCACAATCCTGAACGCATCCTAGTGGATTTAGACGGCCAGTGGAGCATTATTGCCCCAGGGGTGCCCAAAAATCCCATGGTAACCAATGTACGCATTGGCAAACTGCCGAGCAAAACACGCGTTGTAGTTGATCTCAAAGGCAAACCTGCCAAGAGCAGCATAATTTTAAGTAAAGATCGGCAGACTCTTGATGTACGCGTTGAGCGTTAACTTGTGTGTGAAGATATTTTTTAAGCCGCTTGCCCAACAAGCGGCTTTTTTTTTTTGCTACAGACATGCGCCTAGAACATTGTTCTTTTAGCTCATGACTTGCGCTCTTAACGGCTCTCATATCTTTTATGCAACTAATGAGTACTTTTCTCCATGGCTTGGGCTCTGGCATAGGCTGCCATAACAGCATCAATCAAGATTCCTGAAAAGCCAGCCCGATCTAAAACATTGACACCTGCAATTGTTAACCCTTGGGGCGAGAGTACATTATCCCGCAAACGCATTAAATGTTTGCTACTCTCTTTACCCATTACGGCACAGCCTTCTAAAAGCTCCTGCACCAACATTCTGGCCTCTTCTTGTCGAAAGCCCAAGGTGATGCCTGCCTGGATCATAGCATGCATTATCGTAAACACATAGGCTGGCCCTGCGCCAATCAAGGCCGAAAAGGCAGCAAATTTATCTTCCGTTAATTCTAGGCACAAACCCAATTGCCCAAAGAGTGTCAAAATTTCAGCACGGGTCGCCTCCTCCATCCCTGACGCAAAAGCAAAAGCAAAGATACCTTTGCCCACTAAGGCTGGAGTATCAGGCATACAGCGCACCACATGACAACTATTTAAACAATCTGTCTGTAATACTTGTAGGCTAATACCTGCTGCAATACTTATTAGTACCTTCTGCGCACTTAGAGCTCCTCTAATACTCTCGAGCACAGGAGTTACTTGCTGTGGTTTCACCCCCAAGAGCACAAGGTCACTTTGTGTCGCGACCTCTAGTGCATTGGCACAGCACTCAACACCCAAGGCTTTAAAGGGCTCTAGGCGTTCTGGCGTACGATTGTAAGCGCAAAATTGATAATGTTGGGTATTATTTTGCAGCATTCCCTTAAGAAGCGCACCCCCCATATTGCCACAACCAATGATACCAATTGTCTTAAACACGAGTGTTCCCTCTCTTAATGCGCCGCACCACTTGGGTAAAAAAAAGTGTTAGCCGCCCTTCTCGCGAAGAACGACTAACATTGTAATGACAATTATTAAGAATGCACTTTTTAATTTTTGATATCACGAATTCGCGGTAAGGCCTTGACCATTTGTAAGGCTAAACGCAATTGATTATCACGACTCAATTGTTGTTTCACATCATCATTTTTGTTGGTACCATTTTTTTCTTTTTTATCACGTTGATTTTCTAAATGGCGATTTAAATCTTGCTCACGCAGCATAAAACGTGAAAGATTTTTATCTTTGTCGTCTGTCTTAGGTGCTTCAAAGACTACTTCGATATCAGGTACGATGCCTTCAGCTTGGATTGAACTGCCATTAGGTGTGTAGTACAACGCCACGGTTAATTTTAATCCTGAACCATCTGTCAAGGGAATAATATTTTGCACCGAGCCCTTACCAAAAGAACGTTCACCCATAATTAAAGCCCGTTTTTGATCCCGTAAGGCCCCAGCAACAATTTCGGAAGCTGAGGCTGATCCAGCATTAATCAGAGTGACAAGGGGAGCATCAATATCGTCACCTTGGTTTCTCGCCTCGTAAATGCGTTCTTTGGAACCACGTCCTTTAATGGAAACAATTTTACCGCGGCGTAAGAAGGTATCGGCTACACTGACAGCCTGATCTAAAAGGCCACCAGGATTATTACGTAGATCTAAGACCACACCTTTTAAGCCACCTTGCGCTTTACATTCCTTGTCAATGCTCTTTAACGCCTTCTTTAAATCATCGGTCGTGCGTTCAGAAAAACGGGTTAAACGCACCCAGTAATAACCATCTTCTAATTTTTTCGTTTTCACACTAATTAAAGGAATAGCATCACGGACGATCCGAACAGTCTGCGGCGTTTTATCATCATTATGCATAATAGTTAATTCTACTTCAGAACCTTTGGGGCCGCGAATCCGACTCACTACATCTTGCAAAGATAATTCTTGTGTCGACTGTCCATCAATGGTCATGATAATATCGCCAGCTTTGAGGCCAGCACGAAATGCAGGAGTATCTTCAATAGGTGCTACGACTATGACTTGATTATTTTCCATGGAGATTTCGATACCTACTCCAAAGAATTCACCACTAGTCGTTTCTTGCATCTCCTTATATTCTTCTTCGCTCATGAAGGTAGAATGGGGATCCAATCCCTGCAACATCCCTTTAAGAGCGCCATTAATCAATTCTTTTTGAGTAACATCTTTAACATAGTGGTGTCCTACAAGGTCAAGCACTTGGCTAAAACGACGTAAAGAGGCGTATTTATCTCCATTCTCTTCCACAGTGGGCGTTTTTTTAGCACATGCCCAATCCGAAAGAAAAGATAGCGGTAAAATGGAGACAAACAATAACAAAACAACACGCAACATTGAAGAAGGCCTCCTTGGGTCTTATCTATACCTCGATATAATTCGTGTACTACTATTTAACGCCTTGAGCATTTATGGAGAGCTCAATAGTAACAAAGCCAAAGCTTTGCATAGTTGATGGTATATATGTCTCAGTGCGCAAAGCTGCGCTCAATTATTTTCTGAAAGTAAGCATCATGTCATAATATTCTGTGTTGTTATTAGCATCCAAGCAACTTGCCTTCTGTGTTGCACAAGTTCTCAAAATAAGCCTAAATAATTATTTATTATTTCAAAATACAGTCAATCAGTACAAGCGCGATTCATACAATTTTAAAGTGTTCAGCTTACCATAAGTTTTCTTAACTTATTTTCAATACAATTCCAGCAAAAATTATGTCGCTATATGATGATTAATTATATATTGTGTGATCTTATTGTTATAGATAAAGTAGATGATTATAGATTTGCAATCTAACCTTGTTATCCTTTGCATCTTATGTATTTCAAGAATTTAGCATACTGCAAAATCAAGTATTAATAATATAATTTAAAAAATATTAGTAATTTTTGTATATATACTTTAGACAAGCTTGATTAATACAGAACACCTAAAGATTAAAAGATAACTCTTAATACTCTTGATTAACTAAAAAAATAATATTGTGTCGTCTCAACTATATATACATACTTTAACATCATGGCATAATACAGCTATCCATTCACTCAAGTTAGATGAAGATCAGTATGAAAAACCATCCATCTAAGAGTAAAGCCCAATTTAGAGTCTGCTAAAGTAGCTACAAAGACAGATCTTATTGGCAATTGTACAAGAATTTTACAAAAATTATAGCAATTCTTTATCAAGCAGCCCACGCAACCGTGCATATGCCGCAATCCACATAAACTACATTGCCCCTAAAGCGCAAGAGGCCGCAGCCACTTTAAGCCGCCAAGTGCTCCTTGGCAACTTTAGACTCAAAGTGACTGCAGCTGCGCTAAAAATTACGGTTCTAAAATTGCGGTGTAGCCCTTGGAAACTTGCAAATATTTTTGGGCCACAGCTTGTAATTGGAGAGGTGTAATGTTGGCACACCGTTCACACAATTGCAGATAAAATTTGGGAGGATAGCCTAAAATGCTATCTTGTGCGGCTTCAACGCTACGATTAGCCAAACTTTGATTCTTGCGCAAATAACCGCCAAGCAAACGGTTGTAGGCGGTCTTTAAAAGCGAAGGATCCAAGGGCTTACTCTTAACCTCATTAATGATCCGCGCAAAACCTGCCTCGGCATCTTTGAGCTTGCTTGGCTCGGTACCAATATAAAAGACAAACCAGCCAGCTTTCTGCAATCCCCTAGTAAAAGCATGTACTGTATATCCCAAACCTTCTTCATCACGCATGGAAGAGAAAAGTAACCCACTCTGGCCCGATAAAACATGGCTTAACAGTAACAAAGCAGGCATATCTTCATGGTCGTATGGCACGGTGGGAAAGAGTTTCACTAAATGGGTCTGGGTGCGGCCAGGAGCTTTTAAGATAAATTCATCGGGTGCAGCTAAAACAGGTGTTGCAACAGAGACCTTAGGTGCAAAAGTATGCTTTGTTAATTCATGAGCAAATTCTAAGACTTGCTCCTTCTTAAAACTCCCACATATGGCAAGAACCCAAGGTTCAGCCTGTTGTTTTTGCCAATAGGCCTGCACATCTTTAATGGTAAAACCCTTAATTAAATCAGGTGTCCCTAAATCGTCAAAGCCATATACATGATCTTTATACACCAACGTCTTTACTTTGGAAAATAACTCTGCGAGTGGTTGATCTTGCCTGCTTTGTAAAGCAGCCAGCATATTCTGCTGTTCTCTTTGTAATTCTTGAGGCGCAAAACGCGGTTGCTGTAAAACAACTTTCGCTAATTGCAACAAATCAGCAGTGTATTTGCTTGGACCTGCCAAACTCATACTAAAGGTTTGGCGGTTGGCCGAAAAGGCAAGACTTGCAGCCCGTTCTGCCAAATATCTATTTAACCCCTGGGCATCATACTCCCCAGCTCCTGTGGTCAATAGAGCAGCTGTTAAATGGCTTAACCCCTGTTGGCCTTTAGTTAACAGGGCATTGCCACCTGTTGCATTCATATTCAGACTAAAATACGGCACATTGGTATCAGGCAAGAGAATCACTTTGCAGCCGTGCTCTAGGCTAATTTCTTCGCGACTTCCTTGCATAAAGCCTGGATCTTTTTCTTGGGCTTTGGCTGCCGCAGGCCAATTTTGTTGCAAAATCTTTTCTAAATCAGGCACTTGGCTGCCAACTGGGGCCAAGACCCGCAGCCGCATTTTGCCAGGATCCAACCAGTGCGTAATAGCTTGAGCTAATTGGCTTGGCTGGATAGTGCGGATCCGCTCCAAGAGATTTTTGGCATTTGTCTCACCACCCAACATAAATTGGATGGTTGATTTTTTGCGCACAAGGCCGTTTAGGGTTTCCTCCATCTTTACAAAATCATCTTCTAAATTCAAAGCTGCGCGACTGATACTTGCTTGATTAAAATCTGCGATTTTAAGCTTAGCCAAATCTTGACTTAAGCCCTCCCAAAATGGGGCAAGCTTGTCAACAGAGAGCTCTGCCGTAAGATAGAGGAGTCCCCCACGCGCTAAACTCATGTTCCCGCAACTAATATCATCCACAAGTTGCCGTTCATACTTATAGGTACGGTAAAATTTGGATGTGGCATCACCTGCTAACAGATAGCACAAGACATCAAGATCCACAGAACGTAAATCAGTGAGACTTGGCGCAGGAAATGCTAAACCAAAATAGGCTTTTTTCCACGGACCATATTGTACGTCAATGCGCTTGGAATTGGTAGTATGCTGTAAATCAAGTGGCTTAACAATAGGTAAAGTATGTGTATTCTTTAACTTGCTAAATAACTCTTGAACGTAGGCAAAAACCTCTTGAGTATCAAGATCACCTGCAATTAACAAATCCATATTCTGTGGCTGGTACCAGTAATCACGATAAGCTTTGAGATCTGCAGATGATATTGCCCGTACAACCGGCTCATAACCGATTATAGGCCGCCCATAGACTGTATTTTCAAGAGTTGCTGTTTGCACTTCTTCAAACAAACGATGTTCAGGATCATCCTTATTACCCTTCAATTCACTAACGACAACATCCTTCTCAGACTTAAGCTCATTGGGGTCTAAGGTAGCTTCAAAGGCCATATCATAGACCACATCTATACCCATACGCCAATGTTCCTTGGGCATATCGGTTAAATAGTAGGTGCGGTCAAAACTGGTTGCAGCATTCAAATAACCACCTTTGGCCTCCACATCTTGAGCCACTTTGCCCTTAGGCCGCAATTTCGTACCTTTAAAGACCATATGTTCCAACAAATGACTAATGCCTGCTTGCTCAGCACGTTCATTTGCAGAACCTGTATGCACATAAAGGCGCGTCAACACAAGAGGAAAACGCGTATCTTTTACAATGTAAACCGTTAACCCATTGGGCAAACGTGTTAAAATTTCATCAGACATAAACTTAGCTTGCAAATCTGGTGTAGACGTTGCCGCTGCAACAGCAGTTTGTACATAATACCAAAGGCACAAGAACACTAAGCATAAAAAACGCATCCAAACCATAATGATTCCCAATTTAGAGTGAACAACATCATTCTTGAGTCACGTTATTCACTGTGATAATTGCAACGCATAGCTCTGCTACGCAAATATAGAGTAATGTTTTAGGGTAATAGCAAATAAACAAGTAAAATACATGTTCGATCAAGTGTTTTGGAGAACGCAAAAGATCAAAAACGCCCTCATAGTTCTCTTAAGCAACATTGCTTTGTTGCATGCAGCGCACCACAAGGCGGGCATTCGGCTTTACAAAACGCCCCAACTCTGCGCTTAACTCAAAATGTGGCACTATGGCACGCACGCAGGGTAATTCTAAGTCTTGACGTGTGATGTCAACATAAACAGGCGGGCAGCCCATCTTGTGCAACACACCTTCTAACAAAGCAAGGTCCTCTTCATGAGTTGCCAAACTATAGTTGGGTAAATCTTCGAGAAATCTCGTTGGTAGCGATTTATCTGGTGCTACTAACTCGGTTGTCATCACAGGATGCGCTACACTATAGGGCCAGGGTGTCTCGGTGAGAGCTGCAAGACAAGCTTTTACGCCTGATAAGTCACAAGCGCAGGCTTGCACAATGCCTCCGGTTTTGCGCTGCACAAAACATTGATAAACCGGCACCCCCATTTCTGTGGTCAAATCTTGAAATTGAGGATAAATGCCACATTGGGCATAGACATCCAATAACCCCTGCAAACGCGGATCGCGACTTTTTAAAGTAAAACAGCGTTCTGCATTATAGGGCATGGTCGCTTGGGCATCGCGTTCAAACACTTCACACAAGGCGTGCACCTTAGCTTGGGCTAAACTAGCACCAGCAGCTAATCCGGTCGAACCAGGCGCTAAGAAGAGTTCCGGCTCAGCCACATTCCAAAATAAAAAGACACATTGGGCAGGTACCCACATGGGATCCCCTGTGCTCGTTTCACCCTTCACAAAGGTTAAGGATTCTTTCGGTACTTGAGCCTCAAGGACTAAATCGTGTAAAGGTAGATAGGGGATATTTTGCCGCTCTAATTCATCGAGAGAGGCCCTAAGGACTGGTAAGGGTTTTTGACGATCTAAAATTTCCAAGGTATCAGCATTTTGCCGCACACTGACATAGGCACTAGATCTCTCCACAATCTCCATAACACAAGAAAGTCTAGCAAGTAAAATGGAGAGTCCTCTGCCATAGGCTGTGGCTGTGCCATGTAAGGTATAATTGAGCTTGTTATCTTGGACAGTAATATCAAGATTAAAGTTACGTAATAAGGCTACAGGTGATAAAGAAGATTCATGGCGTAACTCGCCACCTGCTAAGATGCCTGCCTCTAGCAACACATCCATTGCATGCCGATATAGAGCATTAAGTGATGGTTCACTCTCTTCAGAGTGCTTAGTTAACTTCATGCTAGCATGGAGTGCAGCTAAACTATCTTGTGGTATCTTTAGACGACTACAAGTTTTTTCAAGATCATCTTGGGCATAGCAAGATTGAACTTGCTCACGCCATAAGGCAGGCAGAGGTTTATGCTCTTCAACTAAGCCTGCAAACATCTCCCACGGATACTGACAAGTTTCGGCTGCTAAAAAACGTAAATAGATCAAGGGTGTTGCACAAGCTAAATCATGCAGTGCTGTGGGTGGAAATTCTTCTTTTAATGCTGCCAAATCAGGAAACAAATATGCTACTTCCAATAACAGTGCTGCTAAGGTCACATTGAGAAAACGCTGGGTGCTTGCGGCATAGGCTTGGTGCGCCAAGATTTTAAGATCGTCTAATCTTTGCTCGCGCAACACTTGCAGCATATGGCGATGCATAAATGTATCCAAAGGACAAGTCTCAAGGGCTTTAAGTTTAGCCGCAAAGGTGAAGGTTGCAGGTGGTTCGCAAGAAAAATAGCCTGTACCTGCGCGTGTTTGATCATGTGTATAAGTGTAGTCAAGCTGCATAAGACTTAATCCTAATGATCTGGTTAGCACTGTGAATAGATGTTGGAAACAAAAGAGACAGTCAACTCAAGTAGATAGGCTTCTCTTAACATATACGCTGGTCTTCTTAGAAATAGGCATATCTAAACTTACATCTATCATATTTTAAATCATATTATTTGATATCGTCTCAAGCCAAGAACATGAACATATCTAGTAGAACTCTTTTAGCACCCATAAAATCAGGATATGCATCATATCTACAAGCTAATATACTAATCAAAAATAGTTATTGCGTATAACAAGCTCTTAAAATATAGGGTACAGCTTGTTCGAAAATTTTTATAATTATATTTTGTAAAGAATTACGTATAAAAAAATAGCAGCAGATTGCATGAAATGTTCAACCATTTGGCAGGAATTGCATAATTCACGAAAAAATAGTCTGTCTTACATCCATAAATTAAAGCACTATAATAATTAAACTTAGATCTGCAACTTGCATGCAAATCCACAAGCAGGCTCTATATTAAATACTCTTAAAGAATATAAAAAAAGTTACTAAAATATAGCTTTATACATAATTCACGAAATTTACTGCAAACGTACTACCTGATCAATAATTGAAGACAAATTTACCACACACAACTTCTTGAACTAACAAACATAGACATGTGTCTCTTAAATGTTATTGCGCTCTTTTTGTATTTCAGAAGAGCACAAGCATGCGATATCTTGAGTAGAAAAATACGCAAAGTAAGTTTTGCGCTTAAATTTTGTAAAGCCTGGACTCTTACTTTACATAGTAATGTTTAATATTACATTTTCAACATATGCTTCTCATAAAACTTGCAAAACCTGTTCATATAGTTAGAAGATCATACTATATAGTATTGCCTATTTTGCAAAAATTATGAACACTTATAAGTTGTTTTTTCTTTGCATAATCTGCGAAAGTGATTAATATTTTCTTATTGCGCCTCACATCTGAAAAAAGGGCTGATAACATAGTATTTACGCAGAACTCTACATTTTCCAAAATTTTATGTTCGCGAATTTGTAAGTAAAGGTAATAGATGCAATATTGAACAATTGTAACTAGCCATAGAAAACGATAACTTTTTAAGACCGTAAGCAAGATTAAAGACAGTGCAGAGAAGACATAGAATATTATAAAAAAAATTATGTTGTGAAATTTTTATAACAATGAAGTCATAATTTATATCAAATTTATGACTATTTTTTGCCTTTGTATCTTACATTATTAAATATTTTTTATTTCGTAATTTCAAAAAAATTAACATAGATACAAAGAAGCTACTTAGAATACTGAAATATTATACATTTGTCGTATAATTAGTGAACATTTATATTTATTTTTAATTGTTATAATAAAATAACATTGTTAATTATTGTCTACTTACTCTTGACAATGCACACACTTGCATTTCTTAAAAAAAGATTAGTTGATTGATCAATGTCATAGTTAGTAGAAAAAAAAGCCAAGAATTTTAAGCTCTATGCGAGATACTCACAATGTTCACAAAAATGCTGTGAAAGTTAATATCATTTTTTAACAATCTTCGAACACTTAAGCGAGGATCAAGATAAGCTGCCGCTAGAAAAAAAACTTGCCAATGCTATTAAATTAGCTTGGATGCACCAGTCTAATAGCATTGGCAATATAAGAGGTTGTGACCGAAATAATAAAATTAACGTTTGGAATATTGGAACCTGGCGCGAGCGGCGCGTAAACCGTACTTTTTGCGTTCTTTCATGCGGGCATCACGCGTTAAGAAGCCGGCTTTCTTTAAGATGGGACGCAATTCAGGATCTACGGTCAAAAGGGCACGAGAAATACCATGGCGCACAGCTTCAGCCTGACCTGCTACCCCACCGCCACTCACATTGACGCGGACATCAATTTTATCAAGCATTTTTGTTAACACAAGAGGTTGCTTGATAATCATCTGCAATGTCTTGCGGGGGAAATACTCATCATAAGCACGGCCATTCACTGTAATTTGACCTGTCCCACTATAAAGACGCGTCCGGGCAATGGCTGTTTTCCGACGACCTGTGCCGTAATCAAATTGTTCGCTCATACTCTCTCCTAATAGGGAAACTCTAAAGGTTGAGGTTTCTGAGCGGCGTGGGGATGCTCAGGGCCTACATAAACTTTCAGCTTTTTGAGCATGGCCCGGCCTAATTTGGTTTTGGGCAACATGCCACGAACAGCACTCATTAACACTTGCTCAGGTTTTTTTGCCAACATCTCAGTCAAGGTGGTAGCCTTCAAGCCACCAACCCAACCAGAATGTCTGTAGTATTCTTTGTGGGCGAGTTTGGTGCCAGTTACCTTAATTTTCTCGCAATTGACGACGATGATAAAATCGCCATTATCCATATGAGGGGCATATTCTGGTTTGTGTTTGCCACGTAAGCGATGGGCAATCTGACTGGCAAGGCGGCCTAGTACCTGCTCCGTCGCATCCACCACAAACCAAGCATGATTAATATCTTTTGGTGTAGGACTAAAAGTTTTCATCAAAAAAAAATCAACGCTCAATCCTTGTGCATACAAGGGGTAAACGCTGCCTCCAAAAATTGGGCTATAACGGTTAGTTTGCTATATTTTCGTACACGCAGCTTCTTATTGAACGGGGACAAATGAGAAAACTGCGCAGCTATTTTTACGCAAAGGTTTCTTGTCTGTCAACAAAAAAAAAGGGCAATCCAACGGGCTTGTGCATGTGGCTAACAGAACTCGACTTTCGCCATTGCGCTAGTCATGGTATCATTAAGAGCCGCAAAAGCTGTGGCTCTCCAGCCCAATGCCAATTTCCCAAGATATTTTTTAATAAAAAAATGAATAAAAATTTGATTATTTGCAAACAATTTATTACCTTACTTTTATTTTACGTCTAATCAAGTTGCTTGATATCAAGATAAACAATTTCTTCTACAACAATTTATCTGTTTATAGACTATTAACAAAATTTCAGTTTTGGAGTAGATCTAAAGACATAGATTTAGCATTGCACCTCAAGGAGATATTAATATGTCTTTAGCTACTACTGTGATTAAAGGTTTAAAAAGGCGCTAATATTGTATCTAATAACACAAAAAATGTAAAGCAAACATTAACTAAGTTCGCAAACAATGTGAAATATTCATACAATAATTTTTTCAGTAATTTTAAAATCAATAATTTATTGCATTGATGTTGAACTAAACAGATCTATGGCGACACACAACTTTCAATATTTGGAACATTTTTCAAAACTTTTTTCAAGGGCACTAATTTTTATCACGAATCAAAATTTGCAGAATTTTGTAATGTTAGTAAAGATGCAGGATATGAATTTTTAAAAACTCCCCATATTAACTTGAGACAATTTCAGTATGATGTAGCTGAACAAGCAATTGATCTTTTAACTAAGATCAATAATAATCAGAGAGATTCTGTATTGATTTTAGACGTTACACATTTAAAGAAAGATAGTTCACAGAAGATTGAGCTAAGCGCAAAACGCTTTGAGCATTCTTCGCAAAAATATTTCAGAGGTTTCTCTGTATTGACTCTTGCTTACACAGATCAAGCATCAACGTTCTGTGTCGCTCAATCTATACTGTCGAGTCCAAATGCAAAAATATATTACTTTTGTCGCAGATTTCGTGAACACCGATAAGCATTCCAGGCAATTTTATTCATAGCCATTTTCTTACTTTGGTATCAATATTATGCTAATCTATATAAAATACAATATAATTTACTAATCTCAAAAAATTAATCTATAATATATTTTACTTAAATTTGATTTTATATGTAATCATATTTATAAAAAATTTTTTAATCGTTAATTTTCTTAAACTGTGTAATACATTAAAGTTAACAAAACATATAAATTATTATAAAAATATATTACTATAATATTTTTATATATTAAATAATAATATACAATAAGTTTTATGATCAAAACATGACTTTATTTTATAATAAAACTATGTTCTGAAATATAAACACATAAAATTTAATATAAAATTGTTATATATTTAGTAAAAATTTAATAAACTATTCTTTTGTTTATGATATTGTACATGTAAAGATGATAGAAAAATTTTTTATTTGTTATGCTATAATCAATATAAAAGTAAACACTGCTATAAAATAAAATATATTGAATAATTTTTATATAATATTCATTTGGATTATAAATATACTTGCGCATTATGAAAAACTGAAAAAATTTGTTTGCGCGTGCGCATAAAATAACTTTTTCAAAATTCTTTGTGTTTTTAAGTTATTTAGATCATTTAAGTTTTAGCAGACTTTTAATAATTGGATGCTAAAAATATGGCTAAGCAAAAAGTTATTTACGCAGTAAGCGGTTTAAGCTTCGTGCAATTTTTCCGTAAGTCAAGAGCGGTTATATTTGCAAAAGCTATAAATGGGCTTGTGCTGTGTTTTGATCAAGAATCTGTGCGTGTATGGAGAGGCGTAAGTTCAATAGAACACGCTTCGATAGGCATGGAACCAATGACCACACAAGAAGCCGAAGCCCTTAGTACCATAGGTTCCAATGCAGGAGTAATTTCTATCATTGATTATTGTCACACAACTAGAGTCCAAAGAGTTATTATGGGTAATATAACGCAACAGATCAAAAAAACGTGAAGATATGCGAAAGTCTGCAGAAAATTTTCAAAACATTGTAAATAAACTAGTTGAAAATTATACAGTGGCTTAAGATTTAGTGCTTCAGATCATGGATATCATTTCTAAGCATTCAGAAACTGATTACACAAAAGATATTTATCATGATTTAGAGCTAGTAAGAAATCTTTTAAAGAAGGATATTAATTTAGAGCAAACGAAACTCTCAACGGAAAAGATAATAGAAACTTTAGTTTTTTATTATTGATATAAATTCACAAAAAAATTTGGTGGTAATAATACAAATATTAGAAAAACAGAAAATATTGTTTACAAAAAGAAAGATGATTCTTCTACTATTAATCTGTTTCATCGTTGGTAAAAACGATGCGAATTATTGAAAATCATAAGGGAAAAGATGTATTACTTTTACCGTTAATTTCGTGAACAAAGATCGAGTCGGATTAAACCAAAGGCGTGGTTTATCGGTGTACCCATAAAGTGCATAATTGTCACGCACAAAAATCGGTACGCCTTGCGTTGCATGAAAGCTAACGAACCTGAAGAGACTGACAGCGTTCATGCATTTTCAATACCAAAGCCTAGTAATTAGATTAGTGGCAAAGCATAGTATTGTAGCGATAGCACATAAAATTCTCAAGGCAGTTTTTTTATGTGTTATCGCGCAAAAAAGGATACAAGGATCCCTACATATTACGTTTTGTCAAAATTTTTGAACCTCGTTATACCTAAGCACAGGTTCTCCTTACCCTGTTTCTGGTAAATCATTCAAAAATATCGGCGCAATGTAATAGATTATCAGTTATAGAGTTGTAAAAAAAAATGCATCGCGTTGGATAAATCAACTCTTGTTGCAAGATGACGCGGATTTGCCCAGCATGAATAATCTAACTGGGGAAGTGTTTCAATCAAAAGACGTTAAGGAAGCTAAAAAAAGAAAAATGATCAATTCCCTAAAAGAAACAGTAAGTGCATAATGGCATTTCTTATTTTGGACTTTTTCTCAACAGATAGTCTTTAGATAAACTATTAATATAAAGAATGTATGATTGAATATATAGTAAATAATTTACAATTAAATTTTAAAATGTTTTAACTGGAGTGTGCATACTCATCCAAATATATGATGAAATGTGTCCTCCCTTTTTAAACTTGTCTGCTGCTTAAGCTATGCCGAGATTGCTAAAAACCGTTATTAATTTTTACGAAAATCCCTAAAAAAGCTCAGCTAGTTCATGATTTGAAAGCGTATCTTTTGTTGGTAGAAAAATTCACCAGATGAACATGTTCCAAGTAAATTATTTCATAGGAAGAGGCAAATAAGTTTCTAGATCAATCACAATAAGTATTTTACACTATAAATTAATAAAATTGTTATAATTGCTGATATTTGTTATATGAAGAGAACAATCATTTGTAATCAAGAACTATCAATAATAACTCCAACTTTTCTTTTTCCATTACCTAACACATATTTTATATCTTTTGTGAGGCCAACCAAATATAGTCGTAACAAAATAGTTTCATACAATCAACAAAACTAAATTCGCAAGACACAGCTCCCAATCGTGATCCGCGAAAAATCTGGTGGGCCTTACTCTCCACCTTTAGCTGCTACTCTTTATAAACAGATTAATATAAGCGTTAAACGCTTTTTAAAGTTTTTATTGATTGCTTAAAATGCTGATGCTAGATGAGTCAAAGTTTTGAGTTCTCTTCGGCGTCTGTAGTTGATTTAGTTAGATGCAACTTGCGAAAAATAGTACTTCTGTTTACTCCAAACAATTCAGCAACACGTTGGATTGAGCCATGCACTTCAATTGCCTTGACCAAAAAGTCACGTTCCATATCGGCTACAATAGCACGTAATGAACGTGTTGGTGTTAAAATATCTGCACTGTAGGTGGAGTCATGCGGTTTGAGATTGGAAATTGTTTGAGGTAAATCATGCGGAGAAATAATTGGTCCTGTTAAAGAAATAACTAAGCTATGCACAAGGTTTTGGAGCTCTCTGACATTACCTGGCCACGCATAAGCTTTTAAGAGATCTAAAGTTACATCCATAAAAGCCATTTTTTTATGATATTTGTTTTGATACTGCGTTAAATAATGATTAGCAAGAATTGGAATATCTTCAGTGCGTTCGCGCAAGGGAGGGATCTGAATACTCGCGACATTTAAGCGATAAAATAAATCGCGCCTAAAAGTGCCTTGTTCAACACTGTGCAGTAAATTGCGATTCGTTGCGGCAATAATGCGTACATTGACCTTTCTAGCTTGTGATGAACCAATGCGCACAATTTCGTTATCTTGTAACACCCTAAGTAAACGCGTTTGTAAGGTTAAGGGTAGCTCGCCAATTTCATCTAAAAAGACAGTACTGCCGTCAGCTATTTCAAAATAGCCTGCTTTGCCTTTGGAGGATGCGCCTGTAAAGGCACCTGGCATATACCCAAATAATTCCGATTCAATCAGTGATTCAGAAATGCCTCCACAGTCAACTTTGACCATTAATTTTTCGCGTCTATTGGATAGACTATGGGCATAGCGTGCCAAAACATCTTTACCAGCTCCTGTCTCCCCAAGAATAAGCAAAGTTGCATCTGTGGGCGCAAACTGTTGCACAAGTTTGACAACATCAGTCATCACTTTACTTTGATAGACAGGTGCCTGATCTTTGGCTTTATTGCGGGCAACATAGGCCAATTGATCATTAATTTGTTCTATTAAGGCGCTTTGGGCGGCAAACTGTTCTTGCATTTGGGCAAGTAAAGTCACATCACGGGCAAAAGTGACCACAAGTTTAAGTTCGCCATCATTATTGAATACAGGAAACCCTGACAGCACTAAACGTTTACCATTTTTTAAACGTTGCACACGTGTCGTTGGTTTAAGAGTTTTAACAATTTCTGGATTAAGAATACAATCAAAAATTCCATCTTCAACTAAAGTACGAACATTTTTACCAGAGATTTGTTCCTGAGTTAAGCCTGTAAGCTGCTCATACATACGATTGACACGCAAGCTTACACCATGTGCATCACTGATAAAAACACCTTCTGGAAGAGAATCAAGAATGCTTTCGACATTTTGCGAAATTATGTCTTTAGTACTTTGATTTTTCATAACTCTTAAACATGTAACCTTAGTATTCTATGACAATATAAGTTTGAGCTTAAAATATGTATTAAAGATTTAAATTTAAAATCACTACACTTAAATATTCTTACATATTGACAACAAGCAAATAAAACATCGGCAATTATACTTATAAACAAGCAACTAATAATATGTACATTACTATTTATTAGGTCTATGAAAACGCTCACCCAAAATAGTGGCAGCTATATTTTGTAGTCCATGAAATTTCTTATTATTTAATTGTACGTCACCCATTAAAATTGGTCGATCTAAAAATTGATATTTTTGGGTTCCAAGACGATGATAAGGGAGCATTTCATAGTGCACATGCTCAAAAGGCAATAAGAAGTCACAAATCGCTTTAATGGTTTTGCCATTATCGTTGAAATTAGGCACTACAGGTGTTCTAGCTAGTACAGGCAGTTTGGGAAATTCAGTAACTAGCATCTTAAAATTGGCTAAAATTTGCTCATTGCTACGCCCTGTTTGTTCCTTATGGATGACTGGATCTATGTGTTTAATGTCAAATAAGACATTGTGCAACAGTGGCGCTGCCGCACGTAAGGTTTCTTCTTGGACCATGCCACACGTTTCAATAGCAGTGCGAATATGCCGATTATGCGCTTCCCGGAGGAGGGCTAAGGCAAAATCAGTTTGCAGGAGTGGTTCGCCGCCTGAAATCGTTAAGCCGCCTTTTGATCTTGCGTAAAAAACCATGTCTTGTTCAACTACGCTTAAGACATCCTCAACGCTGCGTTCCTTACCATAGATTAATAAACTTTGGGCGGGACATGCTTCAGCACAAGGTTTATGTTCACAATCTTTGCAGTGGGAGCGTTCAATTTTAGGAATGTCATTGGAACCAACTGTTATGGAACCAAAAGGACAAGCGAGTGTGCAGTGACCGCATTTTGATACACCAAGACATCTGCCGACATTGAATGCTAAGTCTGTTTCATGCAGCTGTGATTCTGGGTTTGAACACCATCTACAGCGTAAAGGACACCCTTTCGTAAACACAATTGTGCGAATACCAGGGCCGTCGTGAACAGAAAATTTTTGGACATTAAAAACCATGCCCTTTTGTTGATTATCATCTAACTCAAAACCCATATTGTGTCTCTCTAGCTGTTGGATATGAAAATTATGACTTAAGACATTTAGTCTACAGACTGTATACATTAATATTTTAAGTATCAAAGCGTAAATAGCGAATGTTTACGCTCAAAATTAGGTTTGCAATTTTCAAAACAGCAAAACAAAAGCGCCTAACCATAGTATATTATAGTTAAGCGCTTTTGAAATTTGCGATATATCTCTAGCGATAGGTGACAAGTACTCAGCAATAAAATTTACTATACCAACTAAGTTTTATACCAAAAGCACTGAATTTGTTTTATAAAAGGTTTAGTACTTCGGCGGCTAACTTTACACTCTTTAGCCAAAGTTAGCCGCCTTACTACACAAAATCATCAAAATCTTATAATGTATCGTGCTCTGTTCTAGCGATTAAGTCGTTTTGTAAATCAGGTGAGAGATCGACAAAGTAAGCACTATAACCTGCAATACGTACGATTAAGCTACGGTACTTTTGTGGATCCTTTTGTGCAGCAAGCAATGTTTCCTTATTCAAAACATTAAATTGCACATGCCACAATTTCAAATCGCAGAAGGTTCTAATGAAAGCTACAAGTTTCTCAGTGCCTTCATCACCTTCGACGCATTTTGGTGTAAACTTAATGTTGAGCATTCTGGCAGCACGGTCACGCATGCCCATATTCTTTGTATTGTAATTGGACAATAAAACTGCAGTAGGACCGTTTACATCTGCACCATGGGAAGCTGAAGATCCATCAGAGAGCGGGAAGCCATCTGTACGACCATTAGGTGTGGCAGATACGACCTTGCCAAAAGGCACATGAGAAGTGAAGGGGACATAACGCACATCATTGTGGATGCCCAAATCCTTCATAGAATACTTACCACCATATTCCACAGAAATTCTGTCAATCTCGCGCCCAATTGAATCGGCATAAGGATCGTTATTGCCATAGCAAGGTGCCGATTTTAATAGCGCCTTAATATCATCATATCCTTCAAAGTTGGCATCAATGGCTTCGATAAGTTTGTCCATAGTAATCTTCTTTTCTTCAAAGACAAACTTTTTAACAGCACTGAGACTGTCAACCACAGTGCCTAAGCCCATATATTCAAAATAACCAAAATTAATGCCTTCAGGAATATGTTCTTGATGGAGGTCTATACAATGCTTCATGCACAAATCATGCATGGCACTGCCCATAGGTTGGGCAAAATGGGTAGCACGAAGCTTATTGATCACATATTGTTGATAGAATGCCGTCTTTAAAAAGAGCATGTGTTGAGCTTTGTAGGCATCAAAAAACTCTTCCCATGTCTTGAAGTTACGTGGATCCCCTGTCTCAACACCCAACAGTTGATCACCATATTTTTTCATGCGGCCATTGCGTAAGACCATTTCCACAGCGGCAGCAAAGTTGATATAGGCACCACCTGAAGTATAGGTGTCCCGATTTGGCATTCTAGCTTCGGTGCAGCCTGAGACAGCATAGTCTAAAGCTTCTTCAAAAGTTGCACCTTTAGAAACATAGAGAGGCACAACTTCTTCGTCATTGATTAATTTGGGAAATCCTGAACCAAATTTAATTGTTTCAGCCACATCCCACAGATAACGTTCAGGACAACGTGAGTGAATACGGGCAGCTAAATCAGGATAATGTAAGGGAAATTCACGTTTACTCTTCAAAATCAAATAGGTCAATTCATTGCTTGCATCGCGACCATCAGGTGTTTGGCCACCAACAGTTACGGCTTCCCAGTGGGCATAACCTTCATTAAAGGCACCGCCTGTGGGTGAGATATACATATCAATGAATTCCGCCATGCCTACCCACATGCATTCGAGCAGTTCCATAGCTTTGGCGTCGGTAATTTTACCCTCAGCCTTATCTTTGGCATAGTAGGGGTAGAAATATTGATCCATCCGCCCATTGGAAATGGTTGTACCTGTCTTTTGTTCAAGGCGTGAGAACATCTGCGTGAACCATTGGCTCTGGCAGGCTTCCCAGAAATCGCGAGCCGGTTCACCAGGTACACGTTCGGCATTTTCAGCCATACGTAAGAGTTCAGCTTTGCGTACTGGATCTTGTTCTAATTGCGCTAAAGCTCTAGCTTGTACAGCATGACGTTTAGCCCAAAGCACAATGGCGTCACAAACTATAATAACAGCTTCAAGGAAAGGACGTTTTTCGCATTGATCTTTACAGCTTAGTGGATCAAGAGCCGCGAGTTTTTCTTCAGCTTCACGTTTGATACCATTAAAGCCACGTTTTAAGATCTTACCGTAGTCATGTACCCATTGAATTGATGATCTGAAGGAGGATGTTTCATTAACAATAAAACGTGAGACTAAACCTTGAGGATCATCATATGTTAATTTATGAACTTCAGGAGGTAGCGCAGCGTTCAAGGCTTCGTGATAAGTCTTGCCTTTCCAATAAGGAGCGATTTCTTCAATAACGCGTTTGGCATCTTCTGGGGTAATTGTCGCGGGAGAAGTGGCACGTGTTGGTAAATCACGCACAGCGATATCTAAGAAGTCACCATCTAACTCAGGATAAAGAATACCATAACGACCATCGCAACCTGCACGGCCTAACAAGAGCTGATCATCTTGTACATAGACTGTGATATTTTGGGCAATATGCATGAGCGCTTTAGCCCAACGTAAGACTAAAGGTTGACCTTCAGTTTCTTGCATTGATTGCGTAAAATATAAAGCACGTTCAATGTCGATTCGTGGTTTTTGACCATCGAACCTTTCAAGCATTTTAAAAACACGTTGATGTGTTTTTCTAAATTTATCTTCTTTACCTGCAATTTTGTCTAAAAGACGTTGTTCCTGCGGTGAACGGCAATCGCAAGTCACTGTGCTCATCTAGAGAGTCCTCCTAAACTATATGGAAAAAAGCTTAATTTTCACTTAACCCAGCACATGGCGGGAGTAGCTCAACTACCATGGAAGCTATTTGCAGAAGTTGTGCCAAATTAAAAATTAGGCTTGAGCCTTGCGCTAAATTCAGGACTTTGCTCTAGATTAGCTTTTTTCGCGCTTAACGTGTGGGCTTCTGTCGCAAATTTGCAACTGAAATGCTTTTTAGCCTTACAGCATGGTCGCACATTTGCAACATACACTCTTTTTAGAAAATTGTATACGCCTTTTTATTGAAAATTTTGAACTTGACATATAATTTTTGATAAATTAAGTAATATATTTGTCTTTGCAAATTTTCATGGTTGATTTTTAACCTGCTGTACATTTTGAAGAAATAAAGCAGCACAGATTTGAAGCTATTTTTGATTGCCTATAATAAGAGTATCAAAAATTTTTAGTCTGTTAGCATCTATTGGTTTTTAGTGAATATTTTTGCACGAATTGGGCCAAGAGCGTAGCAGATGAGCTGTATTACTAAATCAAGTCGGCTCCAAATTTTAGACTCAATTTGAGCTTTTAGTTTAGTTTACATTATGAAGATTGCTGAACTTTTGATAAATCTTTTTATGCATTAAATAGAAATTGTTATGCTGTATCCTGCCTTGCACCAGGATGCCGTTTGAGCAAGGAAAATTGCAGTCGGGACAGTTTTAAAGGATCAAGACTTTATTGCCAAGTTAAATACTTAAATCTTTTCTTAATACAATTTTCAAATCGATTAAATAACGTGAGTATTGTTTTACGATCTAATCAATTTTTAACTACATGCGTTAACACACCATAAGTTGCAAGACTAGACGCAAGTGACAATCACGCCTGTCTCAACATTCAAAAAACACATTTCAAACTGGCGTTGATACAATATATTCTGTCTTTAGGTCTAAAATGCGCTTGAATTTCGAACTAGCTCATTTTAAGATGCAGTGGTGTTGGCATTGCTTGTGACTTTTTTCACAAATGGCTAGCGCCTTGAAATTCAGGCCAAAGCCCTGTCGCAAATTTGCGACAAGATCGTTTGAGATAGAGACATCTCAAGGGAGACCTGGCAAGAAAAAGGCGTTCTTACGCCATTACCATATATATATGACAAACAAGCAAAACTTAGCTGCTACTGCTTAATCTTTTTGCTTGGCATAATTTTTGATTGTGCTGTTTATATCCGCAAATCCTCGAAGATTTATAGAGATAGGTGTAAAAATTTCTTAACTAACACCTTACACCTTTTCAATTTGGTTTGGCCGTTTGCTTAGTTCCCCTAGAAAAGGCGCTACTTTTGGCCTTGATGTAAGTGGAATGTAGCGGACATTAACAATTGTAACCGGAGACTTGTTTTATGAAAAAACTTGGCTCACTGTGTCTGGCCTTACTTTTGGCCGTAGGCCTGATGGCAAGTCAGGCTCATGCTGCAAAGTATGAGTTAAAAATCCAGACTGCCTTGACCTCTTCCTCCATCTACATGCGAACCCTCGAACGCTTCAAAGCCAATGTGGAAAAACTGTCGAACGGGGAACTCAAAGTTGAGCTACTGGCTGCTGGTGCCATTGTTAAGCCTTTTGAAATCTATGGTGCCGTTAGCGAAAATTTAGTTAACGGCGGTATGGCTTGGACTCACTACAACTCTGGTCTCAATCCTGCTGGTACCCTTTTCTCAGCTCCCTGCGGTGGCATCGGCTATGGTTTAGATCAAGCCAGTGTTATGTCCTGGATTTTTGAAGGCGACGGCGGCAAACTACTTAATGAGTACTATCAAGTAGCTTGCAAGCAAGACATCGTAGCCTGGGCCGTTCTGCCCATGGGCCCCGAAGCCTTCGGCTGGTTCCACAAGACCTACAAATCTTTGGCCGAAATCAATAAGCTGAAATTCCGCTGCCCTCCTGGTGTGCCAGCTGAAATCTTCAAGGAAATGGGCATGCCTGCCGTTTCTATGGGTGGACCTGACATCATTCCCGCAGCCCAAAAGGGCGTTATCGACGCAGCTGAGTGGATCGCTCCTGCTGAAGATATTGCCATGGGTTTCAATCAGATTTGGAAACACTTGTATTTGCAGGGACTCCATCAAGCTCTTTCCATTGGTGACATTGTCATCAACAAGACATGGTTTGAAAGTCTGCCCCAAAATCTGCGTGATATCATCGAAATTTGTCTGAAGGTCTGCGTAGTTGATCAGAATAACGATAATATTAAACGTCATTCAATGGCTTTAAAACAACTTGTGCAGAGTGGTGTCACCCTTGACGAGACTCCTGCTGAATACTACGGTGCCTTTATGAAGGCCACACGTACAGTGTTCAACAAGTATGCCAAGAAGGATGCTTTCTTCAAGAAAGTCATGGACAACGAGATTGCTTGGGCCAAGCTGACCGTACCTTTTCAGATGCGTGCCAACGGTCTCTATTATCGTTTAGGCAAGACTGCTATGGATGAAGGTCTTATCACAGACTATAAGAAATAGTTAATTCGCGATTTACGTCTAAAAAAGTCGGAGCCGAGAACTAGTATATAGGTCTCAGCTCCGACTTTGGGGGAAGTATGGCAGATACCTATGATCAGGCCATGGCTACAGTCCCGCCCGTTGCGCTTAAATTCATCAATTTTTTTGACGGATTGAGTGGAATTGTCGGCAAAGCAGCATCATGGCTTTGCGTGCCAATGATAGCTTTTCTTATTTGTGAAGTCGTCCTACGCTACGTTTTGAACAGCCCCACTGTTTGGGCTAACGACCTGACCGTGCTTTTCTATGGGATTATGTACATGCTTGCTTCGCCCTATTGTCTGCGTGATGGTGGACATGTGCGAACTGACTTCTTTTACCATTCATGGTCGGTCAGAACCAAGGCCATTTCAGACCTAGCCCACTATATTTTGCTTTTTTATCCGGCCCATATGGTCTTTCTGTATGTTAGCTGGCGATATTTTGCGATTTCCTTTGATAAGTTAGAGTCCTCACCTGAAAGCAGCTGGGGCATGTGGATCTGGCCGGCCAAGTTAGCAATTGTCATTTACATTATATTGACGATGACTCAAGGCTTTTCCGAAGTACTTAAATGCTGGTACCGCTTTAAGACCAAGGTAGATCTGTGGCATGACCAATCCGAAGTGGATGTGCGTGATAGCGTGTCCAATGATTCTACTGCCCCAAAATAAGGACTAGATCATGACGCACAATGAATTGCTTGCTATGCTTTCACTTATAGGGATGTTCGGGCTTTTCTGCTTTGGCTTCCCCATTGCTTATACCATGCTCTTCTCGGGCATGGTATTTGGTTTTTTGGGTATGGGCTGGAAGCTCGTTTCCTACCTGCTCACGGTGCAGTTCTATCAGGTTATGAGCGATTCAGTGATGGTCGCTATACCATTCTTCTTGGTTATGGGTTATCTGCTGGAAGGTGCAGGCCTCATGGAGCGGCTCTTTTCTGCCTTTCAGAAACTTTTTGCGCGTCTGCCTGGCTCCTTATATATGGCTGTGATTTCCACAGGTACCATCTTTGCTGCCGCTACAGGGATTGTCGGTTCTTCCGTGAACTTACTCTGCGTTATGGCTGAACCTACCATGCGCAAGGGGGGCTATGACGTCAGAATGGGTGCAGGTTCCATTGCGGCTGCAGGCACACTTGGCATCCTTATACCGCCAAGTATTATGCTGGTGGTCTTAGGTCCCATGGTCGGGGTACCTGTCACAGACCTCTTCATTGCTGCAGTTGCGCCAGGACTCCTCTTGGCTTTTCTCTACATTACCTTTTCACTTATCAAATGTTCAATCTGGCCCAAATACGGCCCACCTCTTCCGGCAAATTTGCGTCCCAAAAACTTTGCCGAAGTGGCCCATGAGCTTTTAATTGGGGCCATCCCGCTCTTGCTGCTCATTCTTTCGGTTTTAGGCAGCATAATGTTCGGCTTAGCCACCCCCACAGAGGCTTCGGCCTGTGGTGCTTTCGCCTCAATCATTATGGTCATCTGCTATCGCAAGTTCACCTGGAAGAGTTTTGCCAAAGCCATGTTTGCTACTGCCAAGATGTCAGCCATGATTCTCATCATGATTGCATCGTGCAACTTCTTTGGCGCAGTGTTCTCACGTCTAGGCGGAGCCACCTATCTATCTAATCTTTTGCTCAGCCTCAACGTATCGCCAATGGCCATGCTGTCAATGATCCTGATTATTATTTTCTTCATGGGCTGGGCCATGGAATGGATTCCTATTGTACTCATTCTCATTCCCCTGCTGCTCCCGGTCGTTGAGGCCATGCAATACGATAAGCTCTGGTTCTGCATGCTCGTAGCCGTAACCCTACAGACCTCTTGGCTTTCCCCACCCGTGGCACTTTCAGCCTACTTCATTAAAGGCGCCATTCCCCACTGGAAATTAACTGATATCTATGCAGGCATGTTTCAGTATATTGCCATGCAGATCATTGGTGTGCTTCTTGTGCTCTTCTTCCCAGTCATTGTCACATGGCTTCCAAATGTACTGAGGTAAGAAATGTTTAGGCTCTATACCTGCCTAATCTTTTTTATATTATGTTGTTTAGCCGTAACTGGTAACTGAATCCTAAATGCACAAAAAAATTTTATGCGCTATAACACCTCCAATCACAAGATTGGAGGTTTTTTTATGTCGCAAATATGCCTTGATACGGAAACCAATATCAGCATTTCAGCCATGCTCAAAGC
>JAFTDU010000060.1 GCA_017454005.1 Desulfovibrionaceae bacterium
AGCTGTAATTCCACAGTCTGAAAATGATGTACGATTGCAGGCTACGATTGGTAATCAGAACCCCACGGACTTGCCCGTGGGAGCAGTCAGTATGTTCTGCCTTTGTTAGAGTTTGTGCCGAATATTTTTAACCACCAATCAACGACTACACGAGGGGCGTTTGCGCTCCCTGCTTTGCAGGGGTTTCACGCTATAGATTTAATGAGTATTACTTCTGTTCTCCGCAAGTTACTCACGGTGTTCCTACTACTCATATTTATTGCTATTCTGGGTGCAGGAACATGTGCTGGGCTTTTGCTCTATTGGGCAAGTCGCGATCTCCCAAATATCAAACGGATCTCCGATTATAACCCGCCACAAGCCACCACAGTTCTTGATTGTAATGGCACAGTTATTGGCACATTTGCCCATGAGCGTCGGTATCTCATCACCATTAAAGAAATGAGTAAATTTTTACCCATGGCTTTTTTGGCATCAGAAGATGATTCTTTTTATCACCATTTAGGTGTAGATCCCTTTGCTATTGCACGTGCTGCCATTAATAATTTTAAGAAAGGCCATACAGGTGAAGGTGGCAGTACCATCACACAACAATTGATTAAACAGTTATTACTTACCAGTGAACGTAGTTATACCCGCAAAATGAAGGAAGCGATCCTCGCTTATAAGTTAGAGAAAAACTTAACAAAAGATGAAATTTTAACAATATATTTAAATCATATTTATCTTGGCGAACATGCTTATGGTGTAGAAGCTGCTGCCCGCACATATTTTGGCAAACATGCTTCTGATATTACTTTAGCAGAAAGTGCGGTTATTGCAGGTTTACCCAAAGCTCCCAGTAGTTACAATCCGTTTAAGCATCCTGAAGCTGCCAAAACTAGGCAACGTTATGTTTTGGGACGCATGTTAGAATTAAAATGGATCAGTAAACAAGAATATGATCAAGCTTTAAATGAGCCATTGGTCTATTGGAGCATGCCAGACGGTCAAGATGGTGCTGTGAGTTGGTATCTTGAAGAAGTGCGCCGCATGCTCATAGAATTTTTTACCGAAGAAAATTTACGCGCCTTGGGTGTTGACACCAAAAAATATGGTGAAGATTATGTTTATGAGGCAGGCCTCACAGTACATACGGTACTTGATCCTAGACACCAAGAGGCTGCTAATCAAGCCTTGCGCAGTGGGTTAGAGCAGGTTGATAAACGCCAAGGCTGGCGCGGCCCAATTAAAAAATTAACACCTGAAGAACGCCAAGAATTCTTAGCCAAAAGTACTTTTTCACCTGCAGATCTCACAGGCGGCGCCTTTTGCAAAGCAGTGGTGGATCAAGTAACAGCTAAACAAGCCCATGTGCTTTTGGGTCAAAAATATACGGGCATTGTACCTTTAAAAACCATGACCTGGGCCCGCAAACCCAATCCCCATGTATCCGGCTTTGGCGGACACTTTATTGGCGATTGTCGCAGGGTGCTAGCCGCGGGCGACTTAATTTATGTGGCTGTACAAGAGCCCTCCGACAAACACAAGGGGCAGGACACTTGGCAATTTGATCCCCAAACTGTAACCCGCGATAAACCCATCAATTTAAAATTAGAGCAGATTCCTCTAGTTCAAGGGGCTTTGGTCTCCCTAGAACCCCGCACAGGCAATGTCGTCGCTCTAATTGGGGGTTATGAATACGGTAATACGCAATTTAACCGTGCAACCCAAGCCAGACGGCAACCAGGTTCCAGTTTTAAGCCCATTGTCTATTCAGCAGCACTTGATTTAGGGTACACACCTTCGACCATTGTGCTTGACGCCCCTTTTTCTTATGTCAATCCCTATACCCATGAGGTGTGGCGGCCCAATAACTCGGAACATAATTTTAAAGGTGAAATTCCCCTATATTTAGCCTTGGCGCTTTCAAGAAACACCTGTGCTGTGCGTGTGGCCCATCAAATTGGCATTGAAAATGTATTGACGCGGGCCAAACAATTGGGTCTTGCCGAAAATTTCCCTGCAGAATTGGCTGTAAGTTTAGGCGCTGTAGGGGTTACACCACTCAATATGACCCAAGCCTACGCAGCTTTTGCCAACCAGGGCTTAGGTGTACGCCCAAGAATGGTCTCTTTGATTCTCGATAGCAAAGGCAAAGAACTTTACAAGCAAGATGTTGAGCACTGGCAAGCAATCAGTCCACAAAATGCCTATATTATGGATACAATGCTCAAAAATGCAGTCAATAAAGGCACAGGTACACGAGCTCGCATTGAAGGCCGCTATATTGGTGGGAAGACTGGAACATCTAACCAAGCTCGCGATGCTTGGTTCATTGGTTTTTCCCCTTATCTGGTCACAGGTGTCTATGTTGGCTTTGACAAAGTACAACCCTTAGGCCGCATGGAACAAGGTGGCAAAACCTCAGCGCCCATTTTTAAGGCCTACCGTCAACAGGTTGAAGATCTCTATCCACCTGAAGATTTTATCAAGCCCGATGACATTATCATGGCCGGCGATTTTGCTTACCGCAGTGGTGACCCAATAGGCGGTACTGTGACCTCAAGTGAAACGGTGCATGACCATGTTGTGGTGGAGAGTTCTGATAGTAGTGGCGAAGATTTAATTCGGCAAATGTTTTAAGGTTAGGCATACATTGCTGGTGCTGCCTAACATTTAAATATTGTAATTCCTTCAGCAATAGGACTAGCAATGATTCCCTGGGGCTCCCTTGTTGTCTATGTTTCCCCACGCGGGCGACGCTATATCAAACGCTTAGTTGAAGGCGAGGATTGGCAAAGTACTGATGGCATTTTAAGTGCCGCCACAGTGGCAAGCCTTGACTTTGGGCGCGAAGCTTATACGCATTTAGGCGTACCTATTTTGTTACAAGAAGCGACCCTCTACGACAGATTGCAAGGCATTAAACGCCAAACCCAAATTATCTATGCCAAAGATATTGCCGCCATCTGCTTAAAATTGGGGGCGGGACCTAAGAAAACTATTATTGAGGCAGGCTCTGGCTCTGGCGGTTTAACCGTAGCGTTATCCTACTTTTGTGGTCCCACAGGCAAAGTTATTACCCATGAAGCCAGGCCAGAATTTGCTAAGCTCACCTTGCGCAATTTAGAGTGGGCCGGGGTGGGCGATAATGTGGAATTACATGAACAAGATATCGCCCAGGGCTTTGCCGCAAGAGATGCTGATGCCCTCTTTTTAGATGTGCGCACCCCCTGGCTCTACTTGGATCAGGCTCTAAGTGCGGTCAAAAAAGGGGCCATGCTGGGTTTTCTTTTGCCAACAGTTGACCAAGTGCGTGAACTATTACTAGGTCTTGAGACAAGACCTGTAGCCAACATCGAGGTGCTCGAATTATTCAAACGCAATTGGAAGCCTGTTGCTGACCGCCTCCGTCCTGAAGATCGCATGATTGCCCATACAGGATTCCTTGTCTTCTGCCGCGAACAAGAAATGAGTGCCCAATTTTTACACTATAAACCCAAAGGTACCAGGGAGCGAAAGCAAGAGGCAGCCCTTAAAGCAAGATTGCAGGGCACAGATTAAACATTTGTGCCCTTAGGCTAAAGAAAATTAGCGTCATTTGAAAGTAAAGTGCAAAGCGATTCCACAAAAAAGTAAAATCTTCCACTTTTTGGCAACTATATGCATAATGCACTTAAACCTTCTCACAAGTTAAAAACAAGCCTTCTCATACTTTTAGGATCTTTCTGTGGCACAAACTACAAAAAACCACAAAGCTATCTTTCTTGATCGCGATGGCACAATCAACCTAGATAAAGGTTATGTTTATAAGATCGAAGATTTTGTGTGGCTGCCCAAAGCTCTTGACGCCATGAAGTTATTGGCGTGCCACGGCTTTGCATTAATTATTGTCACCAATCAATCAGGAATTGCCCGCAAGTTTTACACAGAAGAAGATCTGTCGATTCTAGAAGCATATATTCAAAAGACACTTAAAACATACAATTGCCAGATTACAGCTTTTTACCATTGCCCCCATTTACCAGAGATTACAGGGCCATGTCACTGTCGCAAACCTGCTCCAGGCATGCTGTTACAAGCCCAAAAAGACTATCAGCTTAATCTAAAAGCCTCGTGGCTTATTGGTGATCGTTTAAGTGATATTAAGGCAGCTCAAGCAGCCAATGTTGCCCCGATTAAACTGGGCTCTGGCACAACTCAAGATGATCAGGTGGCAAGAGATCTTGGTATCCCCATATGCCCTGATCTCTATGCTGCTGCGAAATATATCGTTAATTAGTCGATCCAAAAAAAGTCATATTTAGAGCCACCCAAAGCCGCAGCATTTAACACCGTTTTTCACAGCATTAGCAAAAAGCTCTATATTTTGTTGTCACGAAGCATTTTTCCCATTTTTTGGGCGCAAAAAAAGATTGCTACCTTTATTTTTTAAAAAAAAGTAGCATTATTTTTTGCTATAGCAAAATTTAGTCTTCTATTTTTACTTTTTGGACTTGCTTTTAGCCTCCGCAGCCTTTTTTGCTTGCATG
>JAFTDU010000061.1 GCA_017454005.1 Desulfovibrionaceae bacterium
AGAAGCAGGCATAATCAATTTCAAATTAGTTATATGTACGCATCTATCGTTATCAAGGACATACTTATGCTTCTAACAAGAACCAGACAAAGCCTTATGTTTTAAATGCAAGCTGCATCCTTAGTATGGCGCAATCGTTATGTTGCATTAGTTTAGGTATGGCGTGAGCAGAGGCGGGTAACAACCGTAAAACAGAGAGGCGTCAAATACACACCAAGTACTGTGGCAGCCAATACTCCGTACACGACAGTCACGCCTACCGCATTTTGTGCTCCGCTTCCTGCCCCACTATTGAGTGCCAAAGGCAACACACCCAACATAAAAGCCAGTGATGTCATAATGATAGGTCTAAGTCTCTGCCGCACTGCCTTAAGCACAGCGACCTGCAACTACACCCCTTTTAAGTATAGTTCGCGAGCGAAGACGATAATCAGAATAGCGTTTTTGGCGGCAAGTCCCATGACAGCTAAGAGCCCGATATGAAAATATACCCCATTGCTCATGCTAGAAATCCATGTTCCACCTACAGCTCCCATAATGCCAGATGGCACCACAAGCAGTACAGCCAGAGGCACGCTCCAGCTTTCATAGAGCGCAGCCAGACACAAAAACACCGCAACCACGGACAAGAGATACAACAATCCCACCTGTGAGCCAGCTTGTTTTTCCTGCCAGGACATGCCAGTCCATGCAAAACCAAACCCTTCCGGCAGATGTGTTGCTAGTTCCTCCATGGCTGCCATAGCCGTGCCACTACTGCCACCTTTTGCGGCCTCACCCATGATCTTCGCAGCAGGCTCCCCTTGGTAGCGTTCAAGGCGTGGTGAGCCCATGCTTTCCTTGACTGTGAGAAAGGTTGGAAAAGCCACCATGCCGCCTGTGCCATTGCGCACATGATAGCGGGAAAAATCACTAGCCTGCGTGCGATACGGCGCATCGGCCTGCATGTAGACGCGCTTTGTGCGTCCGCGGTCACTAAAATCGTTGATATAGGCCCCGCCCCAATAAGCGGCAATGGCAGCATCAATCTCTCCCTTATTCAACCCGTGGGCCATGGCCTTGTCAACATCCAACACAAGATCATACTGCACAACGTCATCCAAGCCACCAACCCTGACATTGCTAAGTCCTCTATGTGCCCGCGCTTCTAAAAGCAACTCATCCCGTGCAGCCATAAGTGCTGCATGTCCACGGCCACTTAGGTCCATAAGTTCAAATTCAAAGCCTGCCGAGCGAGCCATTTCCCGAATGGTGGCTGGACGGAAAAAGATAATGCGTGCTTCCGGCACATCGTGAAAGCGCAGTTGCAGCCGTCTCTGTATGGCTGCGACCTGTGCTGCAGGTGTTTTGCGGGCATCCCAGTCCTTAAGAACGATGTAGAGCTGACCAACATTTTGCCCCGCACCAAAAAAGGAATAGCCGGCAACGGTTAAGAGATTCTGCACCACATCTTTTTCCTGGGTTAAAATATGCTCACGGATTTTCGTGAGCATATTCTCCGTACGCTCCATGCTGGATCCAGGCGGCAACTGCACAAACCCATAAAAAGCGCCCTGATCTTCTTCAGGCACAAAGGATGTGGGCAGGCCAAGAAGCAGATAAATTGTAGCAGCAATGCCCAGCGCAAAGGCGGTCAAGATCAAATAAGGACGACGTAAAATTTTACGTATCTGCGCTGTATAACGCAGTGCCAAGCGTTCAAAACCTGTATTAAAGGCCAAAAAGACCTGGTTCTTGGGCGTATGTGGGCGCAACATGGCAGCACAGAGCGCCGTGGAAAGGGTCAAGGCCACCAAGGCAGACAAAAGCATTGCCGTGACGATGGTTAGGGAAAACTGGCGGTAAATAATCCCTACTGATCCTGGCATAAAGGCCATGGGTACAAAAATGGAGGCAATGACTAGCGCCACACCAATCAAGGCCGCACTGATTTGCCGCATAGAACGCCTGGTGGCAGTTTGTGGCTGCAAATGCTCCTCTTTCATGAGGCGCTCGACATTTTCCACAACGACAATCGCATCATCAACAAGGAGACCAATGGCCAAGACAATGCCAAACATCGTGAGTGTATTAACACTCATGCCAAAGACACCCAGCAAGACTACAGGAATGGCAACCATGGGAATAAATGTTGCCCGTAGATTCTGCAAAAAGAGAAACATGACAAGACAGACCAACACTACAGCCTCAACAAGTGTGCGATAGACCTGGTGAATAGAAATTTCTACAAATGGTGTAGTGTCGTAGGTGATCACATAGTCCATGCCTTGGGGGAAGAAAGCTGCCAGTTCCTTGATTTTCGCCTTAATGGCGCGTGCTGTTTCAATGGCATTGGCCCCAGGAGCTAGGCCAAAGATGAGTGACGCTGCAGGATGTCCGTTGATGCGAATGACATTATCAGAACGTTCTGCGGCAAGTTCTACGCGGGCTACCTGGGAGAGCCGCAACACGGAGCCATCTGTATTGCGCTTTAAGATGATGCGTTTAAAGTCATCTACGCTGGTCAACCTTGAGGAAGCATTGACCATGATATTGATGTCCTGTCCAGCAGGAATGGGCCAGGCCCCAACTTGCCCGCCTGTTGTCTGACTGTTTTGCTCCCGAATGGCCCGGGCTATGTCTGCAGGGTTTAGGTGATATTGCGCCATACGTACTGGATCCAACCAGATTCGCATAGCGTACTGCGAACTGAGCGTAGTTAATTGACCAACGCCTGGGACGCGGCTAAGTGGCTCTTGCAAATGACTTGCGAGGTAATCGCCAAGATCGCCTGCGTCCATGCCTTCGTGGGAAATAAGGGCCATGATAAGCAAAATACCTACTGAGGACTTGCTCACTCTTAGCCCCTGGCGCTGTACCTCTTCAGGGAGCATGGGTAGGGCCAATTGTAACTTGTTCTGAATCTGTACCTGGGCAATGTCTATGTCAGTGCCATTGGCAAAGGTGAAGGTGAGGGTTGAGGTGCCAGTTGCGTCACTTTCAGACGCCATGTAGATAAGTCCATCAATACCACTGATTTGCTGCTCGATAATCTGGGTCACAGTATCTTCCATTGTTCTGGCGCTGGCTCCAGGAAATTTGGCTGTGACCACAACCTGCGGCGAAGCGATTTCTGGAAATTGCGCCACAGGCAATGCCCAAAACGCCAATGCGCCCACAAGCATGACAATGATGGCCAAAACCCAGGCAAAGATGGGACGATCGATAAAAAAATCGGACATTGCTATCAATCCTTCTTGCCAGCATAATCTTCTGTCTTTATAGACTTACCCCACACCTTTTGCTCAGGCCGTACCTTGAGCAAGCCTTCAACGAGCAATAATTCCCCTTCCTTAAGGCCCTCACGTACAAGCCACATGCCTTCATGGTCGCGTTCAATGACGACAAGGCGAGGTTTTGCTATATAGAGACCTTGCGTCTCAGCTGGTTCCAACACATAGACCTGGGGACGATTACGCATGTCTCTCCCAAGACTACGCTGGGGAATACGGATGGCCCGCACAAGTTTCCCTTCCACGAGATGGGCCCGTACATACATGCCCGGCAAAAGCAGGCCGTCTGCATTGGCAAAACGCGCACGAATGGTGACTGTACCTGTTTCTGGATCTGTAGCTATTTCCGAAAAGAGCAGCTCACCCTCCACAGGCTTACCTGTCTTGGGATGGACATAGGGGCTGCCATTTTCAAGAATTAGATGCACACTTGCTACATCAGGCCTTTGCAGGTGACCGCTAGCAAAGGCTTGTCTAAGTGTCACAAGTTCTGCACTTGATTGCGTAACATCTATATAAATTGGGTCAAGCTGATGGATAATAGCAAGCGGTTGCGCTTGATTGGGAGTGAGTAAGCTGCCTTCTGTGACATGTGATCTCCCAATGCGTCCACTGACTGGGGCCTTGACATTGGTGTAACTTAAGTTGATTTCCGCAGTGGCCAACAATTCTTCACAGGCACTGATTTCTGCCCGCACCTGCTTATAAGCGGCAATGGCATCATCGCGTTCTTGTGTGCGTACGGCATTGCTTTGGGCCAACAACACACAGCGTTCCATGTGACGCCTAGCAGCATCTTCGCGGGCTCGGGCTTTATCAAGATTGGCACGTGCATTATCGCGAGCCGCACGATAAGGGGCCGGATCTATCTGATAGAGGGTTTGGCCTGCTTCGACTGTCATGCCTTCCTCAAAAAGCCGTTGTAACAGAATGCCACCTACCTGCGGGCGTACCTCAGCCATACGCAAAGGAGAGACACGCCCTGGCACCTCTCGCGTCAAGACTACAGGTTCAGTTTTAATTGTCTGATAAAACACTGTGGGATATGTGACAACTTGGGCCTTATTGGCAGTTCTATCACACGCCTGCAAAAGACACAGACTCATAACAACAAGAAGGAGCTTCAGGCTCTTTTTCAGGAGATAGAACATACCCCAACCTTTTTTCTAAAGATGAACATTGCCCATGCCAAGCCCGCATTACATAAAATGCCAGCCCTAAAACCAGGATACCCAAATTTGCAAGTATTAGGTAAATAGCGCAAAGCCCAATTCGCGGTTTGAATTTTTACTTTTATGGCGGCAGTATAGGCGCAAAGAGCCCAAAAGCGTTTACATGAAACTCGCATTTTTCTGCCTAATCCTGGCAAACCCCGCATAAAGGCAAATATGCGAACAGGAACAGGGAGGATATGCTATGTGTGATGGGGTGCAGGAAGCGGAGTGGCTCCGCGAACAAACGCTGCAAGTGTTATTGCGCCACATACCTAAGGCTGGGGATTATGCTTCGCCTCTAGCTGACATGATGTTCTTTCGCCGCGATAAAAGTGAACGCGTTGTCAACTGCGTCTACAAGCCACAAGTTATCCTGATCGTTCAAGGGGAAAAAAGTGCGGTTGTTGCTGGACAGACGGTTAAATATGGCACGGGTCAGTATCTGCTGACGGTGGTGGATCTTCCGGCTCAGTCCCGTTGTGTGGAGGCAACGCCTGAACAGCCCTTCTTTTCCATAATGATCTCTCTTGACAAGACCCTCATCGACCAATTGCTCATGGCAACTGAGAATTCTAAGAACATGCTAGATGATCCTGCAGCCTTAGGCGTGGCCGATGTAGACACAAGGCTTTGGCGCGTCATTCATAATCTTACGGAATTATTTGACACGCCAGAAGATGTAGGGATTCTGGCTCCACTCTACATGAAAGAATTGCACTACCGCCTACTGTGTGGACCTTTGGGGGGACGGTTGCGCCACCTGTATTTGCCAGGCACCCCTTCGCGCCATATCGCAGGGGCTATTGCCTGGTTGCGCGAGAATTTCGCAGCTCCCCTGCATATCAAGGATTTGGCACGCCGTGCTAACCTTTCAGAATCCATGTTGTTCCGCCAATTCAAGAAAGTCACATCCCTCACACCATTACAATTTCAAAAGCAGCTACGTTTACAGGAAGCACACAGACTAATGGTCAGTGAAAGCATGGATGCCAATACTGCCAGCCTCTGTGTAGGTTATGAGAGTCCCCAACAGTTTAGTCGTGAATATAAGCGTTTGTTTGGTTTGCCACCATTACGCGATGTAACTCAATGGCGTGCCCGCTAAAGAAGAGCACAACTAGATCTTAATTTAGAAGACCATAAGTATTATCAATTAAGTAGTTGCCAATGACACAATCATAAAACTATTGACTTTCTGTCCTAAACTACTCCGAAAATATGATTAGACATGATCAATTTAAGCTGTAAATGATATATGTAATAATTAGCATAAAATTTAATTATGTGTGTAAACAAGTATAGAGTAACTCATTTGCAGATCTTTAATAAATAGATCTGTGCCAAAGATAACAAGCCTAAAGGCAACATTTAAGTCTATCTTGATTAGTTAGAGTGATGAGTGTCTAGATAGAGAGGCATATCCTAGGATAATTAACAGCAATATATCTTTCTTATTTTTTACTTAGACAAATGCAAGAAGTTTTAGATACAAATAAGATGTCTTAAATAGATAGGGCGAATGAAAAAAATTCTTAGACTTGTGTTTGCAAAGTCTTAGAGCAGAGATAAGTCTTTATCTCAATATAACACATATGCTAGAATAATATACTTGGCAAAATTTTTAAGCTATCAGCAAGATCTAAAAACATGCTTGAAAAATAAGCTTGTAATAGTCTTGTTTCTGCTTATTTATCTTGTTAAGTTGTACTCTTCAAGCAACCACTTTTTAGATAAACCCATAAAGATAACTTTTCTTACAAGGATCATACTCTTATGGATATTGGCAGCTACTCATTTGCTGAATTTCGCCAACTTGCGGCAAATTTTCACGGTTATGCCGCTCCTGGGCTTTTAATTGGCGGCTATATGGTTGAATTAGCTAAACGGCAATTGCCGCCTAATACCTTATTTGAGGCTGTAGTTGAAACGCGCAAATGTTTACCCGACGCCGTACAATTATTAACCCTCTGCTCCACAGGCAACACCCGCTTAAAGATTTGCAACTTGGGCCGTTATGCCTTGAGTTTATTTGATAAATATACAGGTGAAGGGGTCAGAGTCAGCATTGATAGTGTGAAAATCCACAACTTCCCTGAAATTGCCGCATGGTTTTTCAAATTAAAGCCCAAAAAAGAGCAAGATTCACAACGCCTGGAAGCTGAAATTGAGCAAGCAGGTGACGCTATCTGTAAGATACAGCATATTTGCATAAATCAGCGCTATATAGGCCGCAGTCACATGGAACAAATTACCAATTGTCCCATCTGTGGCGAGGCCTATCCTGCTGAAGATGGCCCCATCTGTCGCGGCTGCCAAGGGGAAGCGCCCTATGTTCTAACTAAACCCCTAGAGCCGCAAATTACCCAAGCGCCCCCTGTAAAAGTTGTGCCTGTGGAAGACGCTGTGGGGCACAAGGCCTCCCATGACATGACCCGAATTGTGCCAGGTCAATTTAAGGGGCCTGAATTTAAGGCCGGTCAACGCATTTCTGTGGGGGATGTCTGTCGCTTGCAGCAAATGGGCCGCTTCCATGTAGCTGTGGTCGATGAAGAACAAAAAGAGACAGGCGCCAATGCCCTGCTCCATGAAAATGCTGTTGCCGAAACCTTTGCCAAACTTATGGCAGGTCCAGGTGTCAGCTATGAACTGCCACCTAGGGAGGGCAAAATTGATTTCAAAGCATCTGTAAGTGGTCTCTTTAGTGTCGATGTGGAGCGGCTCTATCAATTTAATCTCGTGCCAGAAGTCATGTGTGCCACAAGGCAAAATGGTCTCTTGGTTGCTAAAGATAGCAAGCTTGCTGGCACAAGAGCCATCCCCCTCTATATTAGTCAGGAACGTTTAGCCCAAGCAAAAAAAGCTCTAGGCGACACCCCCCTATTCCAAGTGACACCCTTACGCAATGCCCAAGTGGGTATTCTTGTAACCGGCACCGAGGTCTTTCAGGGCTTAATCGAGGATAAATTTATTCCCATTATCACAGCCAAAGTCACCAATTTGGGATCAACTGTGTGCTGTCAACAGATTGTTCCAGATGATCGCGCTACCATAAGCCAAGCGATCCTTGAGATGCGCTCCAAAGGCTGTGATTTACTTATTACCACAGGTGGACTTTCGGTTGATCCTGATGATGTGACGCGCTTAGCCCTCCAGGATGCAGGTTTACTTGATCTCCTCTATGGCATTCCTGTGTTGCCTGGCACCATGAGTCTCATTGGCGAGATTCGCGACTCCCAAGGCACAATGCAGGTCCTAGGTGTGCCTGCCTGTGCGCTCTATTTTAAAACCACAGCCCTTGATCTCTTACTCCCAAGACTTTTAGCCAATCAACATCTGACCAGAAAAGAACTCGCAAGATTAGGTGAAGGCAGCTATTGTATGGGATGTCAAAACTGTACTTGGCCCAAATGTTGGTTTGGTAAATAAATATTGTTTTAAAAAATCTACTTTATAAGCGAGAAACAGCTGCTTTATGCGCCTGTTTCTCGTTTACAACAATCTTATATAATTATGTCTGCTACTCTGGATACTCTTTTAACTAAGCTTGGCAGTAAATTTCAACTTAATTTTGAACCACTTATTATTGATGAGCATGAGTTTCAAGTCCTAAATATTGCCAATATGCCCGAACATCTTGATCATTTAATTCAAACCCGTGCCATCAAAAATCCCCTGAAAGATCTGCCACTCTGGGCCAAGGTCTGGCCGGCCTCCTTTGTCTTAGGCCGCCTTTTGCGCAAATACACAAGCAATTATACGACACTTTTAGAACTTGGGGCTGGCTGTGGCATCCTAAGTCTCACAGCCTCCTGCTACGGTTTTAGCTCTATTCTCTGTACAGATATTCATCCTGATGCACTCACTATGGCCCAAATCAATGTGCTGAAAAATAACTTAGAAGCTAAAATTAAGGTACAAGCCCTAGATGTAGGTGCACCTAGCCCAACCCATGCCAATCTGCCTCACTTTGACATGATTGCTGCTGCAGAACTCCTCTATCTAGAAGAGTTACACAGACCATTGGTGAAGTTTCTGCAACACCACCTAAATAAAGATGGCCTGGCCCTCTTTTGTACAGATCACGCAAGACACAAACCCCGCTTTGCCAAATTAGCCTCGCAATACTTTACTCTCCAAGAAGGGCATATTGGTGTGAAAACAACGGCAGATGATGGTGTTACACCTGAACGCCGCCTCTATGATGTCCTCCTTGTGCGCCACTATCAGGCATCATAACAACATATTTCTTGCAACATATTTCTTGCAACATTCAAGGTTCTCCTATGCCACTCCCTATTACCCTTGCCCCTTGTCCCAAAGGCTCGACCTTTGGCCTAGATAAAGCCGTACCTCCAAAAACTACCCTGAAAAATGTCATGGCGAGACTCAATGCCCTTGAGGGCCAAATTTTAGCTGGCACAAAACGCGTTGACGTAGGTCGGCTTGGCATACCAGTCTATTTAAGTCTCTGTGGGCCTTATGCCTTAGAGCTCCTCCCAACTCATAAACAAATGGGCAACTACGCTGCTTTTTAAAAGCAGTGACCCTTTGTATCCTGTAAAGGGTACAAACTCAGTGTTAAATGCTTGTAATCCCTAAAGCCTTACCCCGAAACAGTAATCTGAAAAGATAAGCTGAAAATCAAGGTGCGAAAGCAGAAAAAACGTAAGGATGGCATAAGGTGCAAACAACATATCAACTTGATATGCCTAAGTGCTAGTACAATGGGTGTTGAGCAGGGACAGTCCTAAACTTGATTTAAGCATGGAAGACCCCCAACGACTATCTCCTTGAGGGAGAGTAAAGCAGGAAGCTTAAGCCTGAAGAAAAATACTGCGCCATTAAATATAAATGGCTGAAGATATAGTCTGCACTCATGTGAAAGCATGAGAGGTCTAACTAAAACTAGTTAAGACTGCATTAGAGGTTGCGCTCTAGTGTGAACAAGATCAAGAAGAGTGTGCTTAAAGTCTAGCACAAGCACTACTCTTTAGAGATCAAGATGGTAAAGGTGCGACCAAAGAACAAGCCGAAGTTTCGGCTATTATGGAACTTGTTGAACGCTTTTCTTACTTTACATTTTGGCAAAGGGAACCTGACTTTCAGTATCTAACCTATGCCAAAGCTTGTGCATCTTTAGAGGAACCAGTGATCAGCGTAGCTGAACTCCTCTATTCAGTACATGAAGACTTAGATCTAAAATTGGCCCAAAGTATCCTAGACCTTCTACCTTGGAACTTTGCCCCAGCTACCAATTTAGCCACAGGGGAGATTATTTGGCTCCCTCTCGATTGGTTCAAACTCTTAAATGAATTTAATGGCGCATCAGCTGGCAACACCCAAGAAGAGGCCCTGCTCCAAGGACTTTCGGAACTTGTGGAACGCCATGTGTGCGCTGAAATTGCTGCTAATAATTTACAAACTCCTACTGTGGAGGTGCCAAACAATCTTAATCCCTGCCTGGATGGACTCTTAAAGGCCTTTGAACAAAATGGCATTAAACTATGGCTCAAAGACTTTTCACAAGGTCTGCCCCTGCCAACCATTGGGGCAATTGCCTATGATCCTAAGACCTTTCCTGAGCATTCAGAAATTGTCTTTACAGCAGGCACAGCCTCAGATCCCTGCAAAGCAGCCATTAGGGCTATTACTGAAATTGCCCAATTGGGTGGTGATTTTTGCACCAATGCGTGTTATGAGGCCTCTGGTCTCCCGAAATTTACCCAATTGGCAGATGTGGCATGGCTTGAGAAGGGTCCTACAAAGCTCATTACCGAAATCAAGGGTGTTGCTGCACCTGATATTAAAACTGAATTACTCTCTGCTATCAATCAACTAGCCCCTTATCATGTCTATGCGTACAACATCACAAATCCGCAACTTGAGATTCCAGCCTACTACACCATTGTGCCAGGCTTTGCTTTCCGTGAACGCGATAGCAACCAGAGTTTAGGGCTCTTTGTGGGCCGCAGATTAGTCGAAGAAGCAGATCTTTTAACCTGTAAGGCTGGCCTACATACCCTTGAAGAAATCTATGGCACAGCCCACTTTATGCCCTTTTTCAAGGGCATGTTGGCGTTGCGCGAAGAAAATTTTGCTAAGGCTGTAGAGCATTTTAGCATGGCCATAGATGAGCAACCAAATAGTGAAGCCCAAGGCTTATGTGCCTTTTACACAGGCTATGCCCTAAGCCAGACCGAAAACTTTGCCCAAAGTATCCCCTACTTAGAACAAGCGCTGAATTTTTCGCAGGATATGTATGCAGCAGCAAATCTCTTAGGCGTATGTCACTATAAATTACAAGATTATGCAAAGGCGCGTGACGCATTTCACTTTGCTTTACGCCTAAATAAAGGTTCAGCCCTTGATCTTGCCAATTTAGGCTTATGTGAACAGCACTTACAGCTCACAGAATTAGCTCGCGAACATTTGGAAGCTGCCCTTGAACTGGATCCAAGTATTGATTTTGCTCGCAAGGCTTTGGAGAATATGTGAGTTGTTTTAGGTTGAGTAAGTTATTTGGAGTTGGTTAGATGTTGTTTGAAGTTGGTGAGTTATTTAAGTACTTGAATTCTTTGTAATACTTATGGTGTTTGAAATCTTAGATGTACTTGTTGCTTTACATTCACTATCATGATGTTGTGCTTATGTAAGACAAAGTGCAACAAACAACTTTTAACTTAAGACATAGTAAAGTTCGGCGTGCAGCATTTTGTCCTATTTTGATATAGTTACATTTAAACTTGATAGAGAAAACAATAGATTGTCAAACAATGAGCAGATCTGTTGGCAGAATCTAAGATTTTCTTGAATCCATAAGAAAAAGATGAGATGTGTGATGTGTGATGTGTGATGTGTG
>JAFTDU010000062.1 GCA_017454005.1 Desulfovibrionaceae bacterium
GATCAAATCAACTGACTACATAGTAATTAACAATACACATCACTATGCACTATCCATACTAGAGATTCGAGGCGGTTTGTTAAACCTTACCTACCACAGGACTTTCACCTGCATCCAAATTAGAGTTAGCGTTTCGCACTAAGAAGTTTATATATACAAATAATATACCTAAACTTTTTCGATAATATAAAAACCATAAAGAAATTTCTATGTGATTTTTTTGGCAAAAAACATGGGGCTATGTACAAACGGTTGCTGCGTGCCTCAAAAGACAGTGTTCCGCGCCTTTTGGTACATTTTTTGCATGTGATAAAATTGCCATAGTCGATACTCAAAAAACTTCCCTGAAAATTTTGTCCTGCCCTAAACCCACGTAGCTTAGGCCGTTTTGCCAGATTGACCCTTAAATATTAAAGCACTACTTGTGACAAGCGGGGACGAATTTTACTTAAACAATTGTCAAGAGCCAAAAATCACCTTTTTTCTCTGCAAAGCATAAAGCATTGGCAAAAACATTCGAAAAAACAGTTACGGGGGAAGTTCCAAGTATCAAATGCAGTGTGAGCCTTGAAAGGCTGTCCCATACGTTATAAATCTTGGCTGCACTGCTTTTTTAGGTTTTGCATATGGCTTTGCTGCCGGTGGCAGTTTTTTTAAATTTGGCTCCACTTTGTGCTTGCCTGGTTCATATGGCGTTAATTGCCAAGCATACTCATGCGCCCCTTCCAACCTTCCGCTGCACTGTCGACTCTTTAATTTAAGGCGACCGTAAAACCACGAAGCTTTAGCGTTGATTGTAAGCTTAACACAGCTTCAACGTCTGAAATGAATCATTACAAATATCTGTCAGCAGGGATACAAGATACTGAGCAAAGAATATAGCAAATAGTCCTACACAGGGGACTCTGCAGTACAAAAGGAGACACGCACATCAATGCAGATGTGAACCAGGGCGCTAACATTTAAAGGACAGTAAGCAAAGCATGTATCGTATTCTTGGTTTGCATTTATAACATAATGCTTAACTTAAGAGAGCAACATTCGCTTGACTCCCCTACCTTTTGCATAAAAAAAGGCCATAATATTATATGGCCATTGATGAGATTTTTGATCAATTGAGCATTACATAGATATATGATCAGCATGAAGCTATATTGCAAATAAGACAGTTTCACCATACGGATTCTGTCTATTTAAATACAACCTATACTCTGGCATCACCTCATGAACAAAGAGTGGTATTTCCCATCTATGACTTTCTTTATGATAAATACAAATAGCAAGGCGTGGTTTATATTTTTTAATTGTTTCTTTAGTGCCCAATAATGCGTCAAGTTCAGCCCCCTCAATATCCATTTTAATAAAATTTGGTTGTATTGATTGTTCTTCACAAAAAGCATCAATTGAAGTAGCTTTGATCTCGATACTATCTTTAGTTGCTTCATTTACAAGTGCACCACCAGAAATATTCCCTTGATTCTTTTCGTAGTACATACTGCCAACTTTTTGACTTAATGCGTATTCGCATACATGAATTTGATTTTCACATTGAAAATTTTTGATATTTTTTTCTAATGCCACAACATTTTCTCGATCACACTCAAAAGTATAAATATCTTTTGCTCCATTTCGTGCAAAATAGATTGCAGTATCTCCTATAAAACCGCCTCCATCAATTACTACATCTCCTTCTTGCACCAAAACAATATCTTTATATTTATATTGTTCAAAAATAAAGGTTCCCGTTAAATCTACTGCTATCATTTCAGTGTTTTCTTGTTTATTTGGCGCAAGAAATAACTCAAATATTTTATGTTTCTTTACTTTTTCAACTTCAGCCATAAATTCTTGAATTGGCATGAGACCTGCAATATGATTTGCATAAACTGGATAAACAAACTGAGAAATCGTCGTATATATGATTTCTTGTGCATATAAATATTTGGATTCATCATCAGAAAATAAACTTAATGAAGTTTCTATTTCTCTTGCATGTTGTAAAATAAGTGTTTGCACATAATTAGTTAAACCATTTAGATTTTTTGTACATAAACTTAAAATATCATCAATTGTTTTCATAATTTTAAGTAATATTAATCACCCTAATATAATGATTAATATATACTCCTAGCTATAATATAATTTTCAATTATCTTATATATATTGCTATTACACTTGTTGATTTTTAAGATATTACTATTCAACAATATGGTCAAAATATAATATTATGTTAATTTTATATATAAGTAATATATTTTAATTGATATTCATTTTTCATTACACACAACGATAATTTTTTTTGGTAATAAAAATATTTTATATAGGTCTTGCATCTTTTTGCTAACCAGGGAGGGTTGTAATATGGCAACAACATCATCGTCAGGCCTTGTAAAAAACACTGACTTTTCGGCGGAACTCTTGTTAAATAAAATAATGAATAATGAATACCGCGCCAATAGTGGTAAAACACTGACTATTGGTGGCCGCATGAATGCAGCTAAACTAGATGCTGATGCTCAATTATTTGGTATTGATGCTGAAAACGTTGCTAAAAATGTAGCTATTGCAGATGCCACGCAAGATGCTCTAGAAGAAATTCTAAGTTTAGCTCAAAAAGCGCAAAGCGCAGCGAAACTTACTGATACTGCAGCTCAAGTAGCCCTTGGTACTGAATACAAAAACCAACTTGCTGAATTACTAAAAGCTACTGTAAACGGTGTATCTATTTTAAATACTACACAAACAGCTGGACTTGGATTAGGTGCAGGTCAAATAACCCTAGGTCTTGAAATGAGTGCAAATGATGGGTATAAAGCTTTAACATCTGCATTAAGTGCAATAAGTGCTGGTACTGGTTCTTCGGCCGTTTCAGTTCTCGAATCAGCTGTGAATCAACTCATTTCAACTGTTGCAGTACATGGTTCAAAAGCAGCTCTATTATCCAACCGGTATGATGCTCTAAACGACATGGCAACTGCTTATAAAGATGCATCCGATGCCCAAGCTGTCAACACAGGTGGCAATGCAACTTCCCTTCTAAATTCTCTCTTATAAAAACAAATATATATTTTTAAGCCTCAAGATCATCAAAATGTGCTTGAGGCTTTTTTTTCGCTTGTCTGCATATTGGGCTATTTAACATCTTTCAGTTTTTCTTCATAGAGTGTGTAAAAACAATCTTCTAAATTTTTTGTAAACAGATTTACATTAACTACAGAAGATTTGCGCATGCGTTCACGTAAAGTGATACGTAATACCTGAAGTAGTTTAATATTTTTGGCAAGACCTTGAGCAATATTGATATAATGCTCGTAATTTTCTGCCGAAAGTTCTTCTAGTCCTAATTCACTTAAGACAGCATGCCCTTGACGCCCTATCACACTTTTTCCTTGTAAAGTTACAACAGGAATTCCCATCCATAATGCATTAAAGGTCGTCATACCACCTGTAAAGGGAAAAGTATCTAAGGCTATATCTACATTATAATATTCTTTAAGCATGTCATAAAGTGGACTCCAACCTTGAAACTCAATGCGCTCAGTGTCGCTTATCCCACGGCGGGCAAATGCCGCACGAATGCGCTCTTTAACTGCTTGATCATGAAAAGTTTTCCACTTTAACACTAAATGGGAATTTTCTACCTTGTGTAAAATCTCTGCCCAACAATCTAAAAGAGTACTATTTATTTTTAGTGTATTATTAAAAGATGCAAAAGTTACGTAGCCTTTTTCTATACATGGTAAGTTAAAATTAACTTGAGGCTCTCCAGCAAGAGGTTGATAACAAAATCTAAGATGAGGTAAACGTACAATTTTCTCTGTAAAATATTGATCCATCCACTCTGGTGCATGCCATTTGTCAAGTAAAACTGCATCAATAGCTTTTAAACCGGTAGTTGCCCAATAGCCCAGCCAACTAACCATCAAAGGAGCTGGCTCGCGGGCAAAGACTCCGAGGCGCCCTCCAGAAGTATAGCCTGAAAGATCAACAAGCACATCTATTTCATCTTGCCGGATCATAGCAGCCAATTCATCATCATTTAAGTCTCTAACATTTTTTACAGTACACCCTAATGCAATTATCTTTTTGATAATATTATCCTCTTTAGGTCCATTATCGTATGCAAATGCTTCAATTCTCGTATGATCATGAGCTACAATAACATCACGAATTAAAAAACCGACTGGATGATATGTAAAATCTGCTGAAACATAACCTATGCGTAATGGTCGCCCATTAAGTGCTTTTGGCTTGGGTCTATCTATTTTTGTTTCTGGTATGACTAGTGCTTTTATCCACTCTTCAGCCATCTCTTTTAACTTTTGTTGTGTTTGGTCAGGATCATAATTCATATGAAATACACAATACATCCAAACATCGTTATATTCAGGAAATATTTCTACTAAGCGTGACATAATTGAATGGGCGATATCATGGGCACAAGCTTCACCAGCGATCACTGCTAATATATGTAATGCTAATTTTTTGATTATCACATTCTCTGGGGTGCAACTTGATGTAATTTCAATAGCTTTATTACAAAACTTTTCTGCATCTGATATTAAACCAGAGTGATTCAATAAATCTGCTGCTTTTATAATATATATCGCATCTTGTGGATCATTTATATCTTTATACATATTGAATAATATATTTTTACCATCTTCAAATAATCCTTTATTCAACTTTTCTTCAGCATTATCTAGATCTTGATCATACTTAGTCTTGATAGTTTGCTCGTCAGATTTAGTATTCTCATCACTTTGATCTTCTGCACCTGCAATAGATGTGGAATCATTATCGACCATGATGTTTCTCCACTTACCTTATAATATAATAAAATTGACCTATCATTTTACATATTGTGCATTAATTCTTCAAGCTATTAATCGGTGCAGGGATTCTTCCGCCAAGCCCAATGAACTTGGAGGCATCACCTTTAGGAATATTCATAATAGTCGCTTTTCCAAGTAAGCCACCAAAAGAGACCTCCTCCCCTGCATGCTTACCTGGGACTGGAATCACACGTACGGCGGTAGTCTTGTGATTAATCATGCCAATAGCCATTTCATCAGCAATGATTCCAGCAATACTTGACGCAGGCGTATCTCCAGGAATTGCAATCATATCTAGGCCTACTGAACACACGCTTGTCATGGCTTCTAACTTCTCAAGGCTTAACCTACCTGATCTTGCTGCTTCTTCAATACTTGAATCTTCAGACACAGGGATAAAAGCTCCAGAGAGGCCACCCACAGAAGAAGATGCAAAGGATCCACCTTTTTTCACAGCATCATTGAGCATGGCCAAGACAGCGGTGCTTCCCGGACAGCCAATACTTGATAAGCCTAAGCTTTGAAAGATTTCACCAACTGAGTCACCTACAGCTGGCGTTGGTGCCAAGGATAAATCGGCTACACCAAAAGGTAGTCCTAATCTTTGGGCAACTTCACTGCCAATAATTTCCCCAACCCTGGTAACCTTATAGGCTGTGCGTTTTATCACCTCAGCCATATCCAACAAGGATAAGGGCTTACCTTGATCATTGGTACCGCGCTCTAAAAGTCTATCAATAGCTTTACGTACAACACCTGGTCCTGACACGCCTACATTAATGACCACATCAGGCTCACCGACCCCAAGATAAGCCCCTGCCATAAAAGGCACGTCTTGGGGAATATTGGCAAAGACCACAAGCTTAGCACAGGCAATGCCACCTTGATCTGCCGAGGCTTGCGCTGCACCTAAAATTTGCCGCCCCATTAGAGCCACAGCATCCATATTAATGCCTGCCCTTGATGAAGCCACATTAATCGAAGAACAGATACGCTCTGTTTGCGAGAGGGCGTCAGGCAAGGACTCAATTAAGGCCCGATCGCCATTGGCAAAACCTTTCTCAACCAACGCCGAATAGCCGCCAAGAAAATCTACACGTGCTTCTCTTGCAGCTTCATCCAAGGCCTTACAGACACGCACCATGCCTTCTGGGCCAAAGGGCGCCGCAACGACTGCGATGGGGCTTACGCTAATGCGCTTATTCACAACCGGGATACCATACTTAGCGCCAATTTCATTACAGACAGGTACCAGTTGTTGGGCATAACGGGCAATCTTTGCTTGAATATTTGCAATAAATAACTCTAGATCATGACTCACACAATCAAATAAACTTACTCCTAAGGTCACTGTACGTACATCTAAGTGTTCATTGCGTAACATATTTAAAGTATTTGTTACTTCTCTATCTGAAAGCATGAAATAAAATCCTATATTGTTTTGGTTTTGCTTAAATAAAAGTTTGAATAAATTTGAATGAACTTTACTTATATACTATTAATGAAAATATACAATAACAACAAAAGTAATCTCTAAAAAGAACCAATGCGATGTACAGCTTCAAAAATATCGCGATGCTGTACACTCACGCGCAAACCTAAGCTTTGACCTTCACAGACAAGTTCCCGACGTAAACGTCCAAGGTCTACACTATCAGGCACCATAATCTCAAAAACAAACAAGGCATGGTTTGCACCACCCTCGCCTAAAAAAGCACGTAGACTCTCCACATTTACTCCGTGACGTGTGAACACACGGCTTATCTTGGCAATTTGCCCTTCGCCATCTGTGCCATCAGCACTAACAACAAAAGGTTCACACCTCTTAGACTTGCCCCACTCTTCCTCATGTGTAGGCCTGACAATAAGTGACAGATCCATGCCAGCTTTAGCTAAACCCTGTTGCAATTCTCCCTGCAATGCTTCTTGGGTTAGGGCATCATCTACGGAGACCATAAATATCCCAGCAAATTCTCCCAAGAGCAGACTTTGTGTAGCTGCAAAGATATTACAGCCAGCTGCACTTAAAAGACCACTGACTGTAGACACAACACCTGGACAGTCACGACCGAGAAAAGAAACAGTAAATTTTTGCATATTTCTGTGACTCTACACTTGAGCAAAACAAAATGGTTAGCAACGGCAAAAGAGCTTTTGATGCAAAAGCTTCCACAAAACAGCAATATCAGTTATACACTAAGTTCACATAGCACATTATGCGATCTAAAATTAATATTGCAAATTTTTCTTCTTTTGTATTAAGATATTATATACAGCATTCTATATGATAAAGCATATACATTCAAATTTCAAAACATGGTACTACAAATATATTTCTAAAGTATATCAATCTTCTAGACACATTATACTATCTTAGATCATACTTCTTTAAGCTTTCGCTTTGGCAGAATCTTTGTCACAAAACTTCAACAGGGCAATTTCTGCTGGTACACCAAAGCGTGCCGGAAAACCACTCCATAACCCTGCGCCATTATTGACATATAAGGTCATGTCACCTACTTGATAAAAGCCCCGCACCCAGCCCTTATTGGCTAAGGCCACCAAGCGATCCATACCTAAACATTGTCCACCGTGGGTATGGCCAGATAATTGCAATCTACAGCCAGCCGCTGCATTCTCTTGGGCCCGTTCAGGTCTGTGATCAAGCATAATCGACATGCTCTGTGATTCTCTTTGAAAACCGTGCAAAATATCTGCAGCCTTAGCACAAGGTGCTTGTAAATAATGTTGCGCTTGTTTGTCATTACGCCCAGCCAAGACAATTTTTGCGCCCTGCCACTCCAAGACTTCCGCTTTATCGTGCAAAAACCTAATTCCAGCACTCGTAAAAAGCTGCATCCATCCCAAATAATCGCTGTAATATTCGTGATTGCCAGTACAAGCCCATACGCCAAGTGGCGCCTGTAGTGCACCTAAGGCCTTGGCCAAATCTGCTCGTGTGCCACCATCAGCTACAGAAAATGTTGGCAACCCATCAGCCAAATCGCCTGTGATACAAATTAAGTCAGGCTGCACAGCGTTCACGTGAGCTACAAGGTGCTGCAGCCAGGTTTTAGTTGTCAAGGTCGCCAGGTGCAAATCACTTAACTGCACAAGTTTGAAGCCCTCTAAACCTGCTGGCAGATTCCCTAACAGCACAGGTCGTTCAAAGACTTGAGGATCTTGAATGCCTTTGGCTACAGCACTCCCCCCGATACATAGGCCTACACCTGTAAAGCTTAAGCCAAGCGTCATCTTACACGCACCTTGCAAAAACTCGCGCCTCTTTGGATCAACTAGCCTTTGCGACTTTGGACGCATAAAGCTAAGGAGATCAAATGCTGCGACCAAGAGGAAGGTTACAATTAAGCTCACAAGCGCCACAGCTTGACCTAGCAACAGCCATCTTGGCATCTCAGGGCCTGCCAAAGAGCCAAACAGCGCAATATCAATGGTATACATTTGCGAACAGACAAATAAACCCAAAATACACAGTGCTCGTAGCACTCTAGGCCAATTTTTCAAGCGCCAAATATGAAGGCCTAACCACACAGGTGGGATAAATAAACCAAAAAAAAAGAAGATTATCACTCTTTGATCATCCGCATGCTGTAATTAGCTAGATTAAACGTCTTGGTTATGCTCATTCTTTGAGCAGACAATCTCTGCCAAACTTCTTGATAGCTTTGCTCACGAACCTTCTAGCTTCGTGCACATCTTTTTCAAATACGAAAATTATGATCACTTGCTATTGCAGCAAAGAATGAGCAAACATCAAGAGATTGCACTTTCAGGCTTTATTTTGGAAAATGACATGTATAACCAACTCTAAATACTCAGCCTAGCTCAATTTTCTGCCAGTCTTTGAGAGATAAAGACAGAAGCAGACTCTCTATTGTTTGCTTTGCTCAAACTTTGGGGATAAGAGGCTGCAAACTCGGATCCCTTTGCCAATTAAAAAACACAAAAACTTGGCAGAGCTCAAGTCAACCAACTTTTGAAGGAAGTCGCAAGCAGCTCACCTTTTTTGTAGGAGGCCCAGCATGGCTAAAAATCTCACCAAAGGTCACCCAGCCAGGCTCATCATCATCTTTGCCTTGCCCATGATGTTCGGCAATCTTTTTCAGCTCCTCTATAACATGGCCGATGTCATCATTGTCGGGCGGACTCTTGGTGTCGATGCTTTAGCTGGCGTAGGACTCACAGGTCCCTTAGGCTTTATGTTCATAAGCCTTGTTATGGGCATGTCCCACGGCTTTTCGATCCTCTGTGCCCAAGCATATGGTGCACAAAATAAAGCCTTAGTGCGCCGCACCTTTTGTGCAAGCTTGCTCTTAGGTTTAGCGATTGTTGTGCTCTTAGCCTTAGCATCCTTAGCTGTAGAACCGGCCCTAAGACTGACCCATGCCCCAGAAAAAGCCTTTATCCACGCCAAAAACTATCTTACAACTGCTTTACTTGGGGGAGCTGGACTTGTCTTCTACAATATTCTCTCCTCAAGTATTACAGCTCTTGGTGACAGCCGCACCCCACTCGTCTTTTTGATCTTTACCTGTATCCTCAATATCGGCCTTGATTTTTTGCTCATCTTAGGCTTGCACATGGGTACAACTGGGGCAGCCCTTGCCACAGCCTTGGCTCTCAGTATTTCAGCTATCCTCTGTTTCCTGCACATTTGGCATAAAATCCCTGAGTTGCGCCCCCACCGCAATGACTGGCGTTATCTCACC
>JAFTDU010000063.1 GCA_017454005.1 Desulfovibrionaceae bacterium
ATCCATTTGAACCTAAATGATGTGGTTTCAATTTTCCTGAATAATCCCAATTACGAATTGTTTGTGCAGTAACTCCTAAAATTTGACGAAATTCACGCAATGAATAAAATCGTTCTTTCATATAGACTCCCACCAAAAAAAATATATTAAAAAAACGATTTGTCAAGTTTTTTAAAGTTTTATAGTCTTTAAGGCAACAGCACAAGCCTTCCCGCTCACAAATAGCTGCCATGTCACATTTTTTTATTTCTCGCCCCATTTTTGCCAGTGTCATTGCCATATTTATCATGTTGGCAGGACTATTGGGCATCCACAACATGCCTGTGGCCCAATTTCCCAAAATGACGCCGCCAACCATTTCGCTCATAGTCGAATATAGTGGAGCCTCAGCCCAAACCATCCAAGACTCCATTGCCCAAGTTATTGAGCAACGCATGGTGGGCTTAGACTCCCTGCTCTATATCTCGACCAATAGTAATTCTGAAGGGCGGATGGCCATGCGCCTAACCTTTCAGCCCGAAGTCGATCCTGATGTCGCCCAAATGCAGGTGCAAAATCGGCTGCAACTAGCACTCCCCCTCCTCCCTGAGACGGTGAAAAATCAGGGGATCAGGGTTCGCAAAATTTCTGACACCTTCTTAAACTTCTATTCTTTCCGCGATGAACAGGGGATCATTCCGGCTGAAGAAATCGCTGACTTTGTGGCCTCCACTTTGGTCGATCCTTTATGTCGGGTGGATGGGGTGGGCGATGCCACCCTCTTTGGCTCACCTTATGCCATGCGTATCTGGCTCAATCCCAATAAATTGCGCTCCTTTTCGCTAACACCTAGCGATGTGGTTGCTGCCATTCAGAGTCAAAATGATCAGATCTCTGTGGGGCAAATTGGCGCTCTACCGGCTCAAGCCGGCCAAGAAATCAATGTGAGTCTCATCTCACGCGCCAAACTTGAAAATATTGCCCAATTTGAACAGATCGTAGTGCACGTGAACCCCGATGGTTCGGTGGTACGCATTCAAGATGTCGCCCGTGTGGAAATGGGCTTACAAACCTATACCTTGACCTCGCGCTATAATGGCAAACCTGCCGTGACCTTAGGTGTGCAATTAGCCGAAGGTGCCAATGCCATGCAAACGGCTCAGAATGTCGAAGCCTTTATGCGCCGTATGCAAGAATTTTTTCCCCAAGGTGTAGTCTATGATATTTCCTACGATTCCGTACCTTTTATCGAAGCTTCCGTAACCAATGTTGTCCATACCTTGCTTGAAGCCATCTTCTTAGTGGCTCTTGTGATGTATGTCTTTATTCAAAATCTGCGGGCAACCTTAATTCCCATTATTGCGGTACCTATTGTCCTCTTAGGTACCTTAGCAATCATGGCAGCAGCTGGCTCCTCCATCAATACCTTAAGTATGTTTGGCCTGGTCTTGGCCATTGGCTTACTGGTAGATGATGCCATTGTGGTCGTGGAAAATACCGAACGCATCATTCGCAGTGAAAATTTAGACCCCAAAGCTGCCATCATCAAATCCATGCAGCAGATTACAGGGGCCTTGATTGGGGTTGCGGCAGTACTTAGTGCTGTATTTTTGCCCATGGCCTTTTTTACAGGTATCACCGGTGCCATCTACCGCGCCTTTTCCCTGACCATTGTCTCCTCCATGCTCCTCTCAGTCTTTGTGGCGATTGTTGTAACACCACCCATGTGTGCCCTCTTACTTAAGCAATATAGCCCAGAGCACAAGGAGGCTAAACCCTTTCAGGTCTTCAATAGACTCTTGCAGGGAGGCATCAGTACCTTCTTATATCTAGAGCGCCTCTGTCTCATACATAAGGGGAAAATGCTGATCATTTATGGCGGTTTAGTCGCCCTAGCTTTGTGGGCCTTGCATATCTTACCTACATCATTTCTCCCGGTTGAAGACCAAGGACTGTTGCGTTTTAACATGTTTTTGCCGGCAGCAAGTACCAGGGAAACCGCTCTAAACGTCTTAACAGAAGTAGAAAATCACTTTCTTGAAGAGGAAGCAAATAGTGTCAGTGCCATTGCCACAACCATTGGTCTGGGCCCCTATGGCAGTAGAGGGCAGAATGTTATTTCCGGCTACATTAAACTAAAACCCTGGGCCGAGCGGCCAGAACCAGAACAACATGCCGAAGAACTTGTCAATCGGGCGCGGCTGCGCTTTGGCGAGCACCCCTCAGCAAGACTGGTCTTCTTTTCCCCGCCGCAAATTACAGGTTTAGGCCAAGCCTCTGGCATTGCCCTGCAATTAGAGGATCAGGGGGGCTTAGGCTATAACGCCTTGGTGGAGGCTCGCAGTGAACTCTTACGCTTAGGCCGCGCAAGCCCTCTGCTTCGCAATGTGCGCACCTCCTCTCTTGAAGATGTCCCGCAACTAAACTTAAAGATTGATGATTTAAAGGCTGGGGTCTTTAGCTTAAATCCTAGAGCAATTAATGCCGATTTAACTGCTGCCTGGGGCGGACTCTATGTCAATGACTTTGTGGATCGAGGGCGCATTAAGCGTGTCTATGTGCAGGGAGATGCACCATTTCGCATGCAACCAGAAGATTTAAATCGCTGGTACTTTAGAAATACCAAAGGCCTCATGGTACCCTTAGATGCCTTTGCCCAACTCACTTGGTCCTATGGGCCCACCCAATTGGAACGCTATAATGGCGTACAATCAACCATCATTGAAGCGCAGTCGGCTCAAGGGATTAGTTCGGGTACAGCCATGGATGAATTGGTGCGCCTTGTGGGGCAATTACCCCAGGGGATTGGGCTTGAGTGGACTGGCTTAAGTTACCAAGAAAAACAGGCTGGCTCACGCACAACCGTGCTCTATGCCATTTCCATTCTAGCGGTCTTCTTGTGCTTAGCAGCCCTCTATGAAAGTTGGTCCATCCCCTTTGCCGTGATCTTAGTCGTCCCCATTGGTGTTCTTGGGGCAGTAAGCCTTAGTGCTTGCAGAGGTCTCTACAATGACATCTACTTCCAAGTGGGTATCCTGGCAGTCATAGGGCTTGCCGCCAAAAATGCGATTCTCATTGTTGAATTTGCAAGAACACTTGCCAAGCAAGGCTTAAGTTACCCCAAGGCAGCCCTTGAAGCTGTACGCTTGCGTTTAAGGCCCATTGTTATGACCAGCCTAGCCTTTTTGTTGGGGGTTCTGCCACTTGCCACAAGCCACGGCGCTGGGGCCAACAGTCAACATGCCATTGGCACAGGCATTATCGGGGGCACCTTTTTAGCCACAGCCCTTGGGACCTTCTTTGTACCCGTCTTTTTTGTCAGCATAAGCCAAGTGTTAGAGCGCAAAAAAAGACGCAAGCAAAAAATTAAGGCCGTCTAGCAATCTTGCCCCTCACATTTGAGGGGCTTTTTTTTGTGCCAACTCTTAAAGCTGCCCGTCTTGATGCTTTTGTAAAATCTCGAGCGCAGCTTTTTTAGTTAAAACATGCCCCACACAGGCCTTATTTTGCCGTTCATTTTCCGGGCAATAGCCAAGGCGCACACAATTGGGTCCTGCCCCTTGAAAGAGATCGGGACAGGATTCTTGACAGAGATGCAACATTTTCCGGGCTAAATCGCGAATCTCTGCCTGGGCATTGCGACAACAACGAATAGCAAACCAATCAAGGAGGGCATGGGCATTCATGCCAATAATTGCCTTAAATTCAGTTGCCTGGGGTTTTAAATAGCGCAACTCTTCTTCTGGAACACCTGCCTGCACCCCAGAGCTATACCATTGGGAGATGAGTTCTGCTAGATCATGGCCACTTAATGCTTCCTTGTGGCCACTTGGGAGCGTAATCTCACTGGTAAACTCCGCCACACGTTTGGGATAGACCACAGAAAATTGACGTTTACCGTACATCTAAAAAGGGACAAAACTTCCAAAGCTATACTCTGTCTTGCCGCTTTTTTTATGTTCACACTAGAGCGCAACTTCTAGTGCAGTCTTAACTTAAAAATAAGTTAGACCTCTCATGCTTTCACATGAGCGCAGACTATATCTTCAGCCAAATACATTGGCGCAGTATTTTTCTTCAGGCTTAGGCTTCCTGCTTTACTCTCCCACAAGGAGATAGTCGTTGGGGGTCTTCCATGCTTGAAAACAAGTTTAGGACGTTCCCTGCTCAACACCCATTGTCACAGCACTTAGGACACATGCCTTGGCATGTGCTTTTCTTGCACCTTATGCCATCCTTACGTTTTTTCTGCTTTCGTACCTTAAGATTATCTTCAGCTTATCTTTTCAGATTACTGTTTAGGGGTAAGGCTTTAGGGATTACAAGCATTTAACACTGAGTTTGCACCTCTTCACGAGATACAAAGGGTTGTCTGTCAATTGAGTTTAACAGCACTCTTACCCTGTAATTCTGTCCGGCCAGATTTAATTAAATAGGAGGCCAAACGTTTACGCACAAGTTGGGTTTCGGTGACTCTTGAATAGCCAGCCACGCCAAAGAGAAAATAATCAAACTCCACAGCAGCTAAATGCCCACTTGCCAAAATATTCTTGACTATTTTAGCCGAATAGGGCGAAGCAATGATGTCATCAAGGGAGCGTTCACTGGCCACAAAACGAGCGGCAATATCGGTATAAATGCGCCCGCCTCCAGCAATCAAGACCACTTGACCTTGGCCTGTATATTGTTCCTGTAGCATATACTGAACTTACATTATCTTAAAACTTCTTAAAGAAAATCTATAAGAGCTTGCAAGAAACTATAATGCTCTTTACACCAAAACATCTTGCACACAGCAACTACCTAAGTAGTTTGTTCTCTGCAGAGCTCTTAACCACACCCAGACACTTAAAAGTATTTAGACTTCCATTTAAACTAAAGCTTGAAACTCCTTGCAAATATTGACACTTCCTCTGCCTTCCTTCATATTAAAAATTTCAATAATATTGTTTACAACAAGGTATCTTTGCTACGCTCTAACATTTTTGGACATTGCATATGCTGGTAGCACTCTCCATTTACCTGGCCTGCGGAGCCGTTGCAGGTATTTTGGCTGGACTTCTGGGAGTTGGTGGGGGCATTGTCATTGTTCCCATGCTGCTCGCAGTCTTTCCCTATCAAGGTATTCCCGACGACTTGTTACAACACCTAGCTCTAGGTACTTCACTTGCAAGTATTGTTATAACCTCTATCTCTAGTGCCAGAGCCCACCACCAACGCCATGCTGTGCACTGGGATATTGTCAAAAATATCACCCCAGGCATATTGCTCGGCACCTTTGGCGGCAGTCTGATTGCCAGTTACATGCCGACCATGTTTCTCAAAATCTTTTTCATTTGCTTCCTAACCCTTGTTGCAATCAAAATGCTTGCCAAATATCAACCTAAAGGCCAAAGGGAGATGCCAGGAAGCCTGGGCACATCCCTTGTCGGTGGTGGCATAGGTCTGATCTCAAGTTTTGTCGGCATTGGGGGCGGCACCATGTCGGTTCCCTTTATGACCTTCTGCAATGTGCCCATGCATGAAGCCGTAGGGACATCTGCTGCCATCGGCTTTCCCATTGCTCTCGCTGGCACCATTGGCTACATTCTAGGCGGCTATAATATCCCCAATCTTCCCCCAGGCTGTCTAGGCTTTGTCCATCTCTGGGCGCTCTTAGGCTTAGCGACAGCTAGTTTCTGTACAGCCCCCTTGGGCGCTAAATTATCCCATGCCCTGCCCACAGCCAAATTAAAAAAATGTTTTGCCGTCTTCTTGCTCATTGTAGCTTTTAAGATGCTCTATAATATACTCGCAAATTAACCTGCTCTTATGCCTGATTCAGCCCTTGCTCTGAAAGCCCGCACCATTATCACCATGGAAGGAGAAAAAGCTGCCCGTGGTGATATGTTGTATGAGCCCCTCAAAAAAATCGATAATGGCCTCATTTTGGTTGAAAATGGTCGCATTGTGGCCATTGCCAAAGCCACACAGATTAACCTGCCGCCCAAGTGTCCGGTCTATGACTTGGGCAACTTTTGTTTAATTCCAGGTGTTGTCAACTGCCATACCCATCTAGATCTCTCGGCTCTTGCAGGCAAAACAAGCTGGCATGCAGGCTTTACGGCCTGGCTGACCAGTTTGATCCCACAACTGCCTAGAGGCCAACTCCCCCAAGAGACTATCAAAGCAGCGAGCGAGAAGGCCCTTGACCAACTGGTACACAGTGGCACCCGTTTTGTAGCTGACATTGCCGGCTCAGCGAAAGGCGTACTTAAAGCAATCATAAGCCATGCCAAAAAGAGTGGACTAACCTTAATTCCCTGTTGTGAATGGTGGGGCTTTAAGGATTTAAACTATAGTGCTGCCCACCCCTGGCCGGCTAGAGTTGCCCAAGAGATCCAAGACAACCCAGAACTTGCCGCAAGCTGTAACCTTGCCGGCCATGCTCTCTATTCCACAGATCCCCAAGTCTTGAGAGAAGTTAGACAATTTTGTCAAGACACAGGTAAAATTTTTAGCATCCATTTAGCCGAGTCAGAAGAGGAAACGGCCATGTTAACCGAAGGTACAGGGCCGCTCTTTGAGCTCTACAAAACCCAGGTCTTGCCTGACTCCTGGCAGGCTCCAGGTCTAAAGCCCTTAGCCTATGCTGCCAAGTTAAAGCTCTTAGGTCCTGGTCTTTTGGCGATCCATGGTACCCAGCTAGACTCCCAAGAAGCCCAAGTGTTGGCTTGCAGTGGTACACCCTTATGTCTCTGTCCTAGGTCCAACCACAATTTAGGTGTTGGTCTCCCCAAAGTTCAAGAGTTAATCCAAGAAAATGTACTGTTGTGCTTAGGTACAGATGGCCTAACATCTAACACGGATCTAGACGTCTGTAATGAGGCTGTCTTCTTGCAGCAAACCTTTGATATTCCACCAGAAGCCTTAATTAGGATGCTGACAGTCAATGGAGCGCAGGCTTTAGGCTTAACACATGCAGGTCGCTTAACTATTGGGCAACCGGCGAGTGTCTGTGCGCTGCCAGAAGATCTAGCCTTTTAAACACATCTTGGCAGAAGAGGCAGAACAGTGTTGCACTGCTCTGCCTCTTTTTTTTACTCAACTTGTAATTTTAAAAAGCGTTTTTTGCCAAGCTTTATAGTATAGGTACCCTTTGCCAGAGGGGTTAAGGCATCTTCCACTTTTTCCCCATTGATGCTCAAAGACCCACTCCCAATTAAACGTTTGGCCTCACTGCGGCTTTTGACAAGCCCTGCTGCTTCTAAAAAGATATAAGGACAGCTTGCGTCGCCTTGCGCACAAGAGTATGTGGGCAACTCCTCTGGCAGCGCACCTGAGGCAAAAATTGCATTAAACTCAGCCCGGGCCTTCTTGGCAGCATCCTCACTGTGATACCTGGTCACCAATTCTTCGGCTAAATCTTCTTTGACAACTTTTGGATGCATGGTGCCCTGGTCTACCTGGGCCTTTAAGGTTGCAATCTCTTGCAAACTCTTGGCTGACAATAATTCATAGTAGCGCCACATTAACTCATCAGAGATCTTCATCACTTTGCCAAAGATCTCTTTAGCCGGTTCATCAATGCCAATATAGTTGCCATAAGATTTTGACATCTTACGTACACCATCCAAACCTTCAAGCAAGGGCATGGTCAAAATACATTGACTCTCTTGCCCATAGTGGGTTTGTAAGGTACGGCCCATCAATAAATTAAATTTTTGATCGGTTCCTCCTAGCTCCACATCAGTATGGAGGCTCACCGAATCATAACCTTGGCATAAGGGATAGAGAAATTCATGGATTGAAATGGGCCGATTTTCACGAAAACGCTTTTCAAAATCATCGCGCTCCATCATCCTGGCAACTGTGTAACAACTCGCTAACTTGATGAAACCTTGGGCATCTAATTTTGAGAGCCAGGTCGAGTTGAAGACAACCTCGGTCTTCTCGGGATCCAAAATTTTAAAAACCTGTTTTTTATAGGTTTCAGCATTGGCTAGGACCTGTTCTTCGGTTAAAGGCGGACGGGTTTCCGAGCGCCCTGAAGGGTCACCAATGCGGCCTGTAAAATCACCAATTAAAAACAGGATTCTGTGACCTAAGTCTTGAAAATGCCGCATTTTCTGCATCACCACAGTGTGCCCCAAATGTAAATCAGGAGCTGTGGGATCAAAACCGACCTTAATGCGCAGGGGTGTATTGCGGGCCAGTTTACGTTTTAATTCTTCTTCATCAATCAATTCCACGGCGCCGCGTTTAATCAGCGCCAGCTGTTGCTCTATATCAATCATCAAACCTTCAGCGCGGGTTACCTAGAAACCTAGGAGGAAACGCTGCCTATCTTTGTTTGTTCCTTAAGTTGTTGAGTACGTGCCCAAGACCTTGACAAGTCACGGTCTTAGCCGCTTAAAACTTGCAAGAGCAAGACCTTTTAGTTATAATCAAAAAACTAGTATGTAAAAAATTTAACATAACTCTAGAAGATATAAAAACCCAACTAAGCGTACTTCATAAATTGGAACAGAAAGACGAGCTCTCTTGTAACGACAATCTTGCTTGAACGCAAGATACTGCTACGGCACGCTATATATAGATTGTAGTCAAACTACATGCGCAAAATCATAGATTACTTGTTTTATAGTGCTAGTGATTGCATTCTACTATGACTAAACTTTATTATTAATTAATAAATTTAGCATAGTTTATTTTAGCATATTGAAGCATAGGCAATGGATGCTCTACCACAAATGACATTTCCCCAAGACTATCATTAAAGGAGTAGTCATGCAGCAGGGTGTTGAGTTTAAACCCGATTTTAGCAAAGGGTTAATTCCTGCTATTGTACAAGATTCCACAACATTGGAAGTTTTAATGCTAGCCTATATGAATGAAGCTTCCTGGAATTTAACTCTCAGTACAGGTGAAGCACATTACTTTAGTCGCAGTCGCCAAAAGTTGTGGCATAAAGGCGAAAGTTCAGGAAATGTCCAAAAGATTAAAAGTATTCGCCTAGATTGTGATAATGACACCGTACTCTTATTAGTGGAACAAGTTGGCGGGGCAGCCTGTCATACGGGACATCGTTCATGCTTTTATAGGGCCTTACAGGGCGAAGATGTGGTACTTGTAGCTCCTAAAATCTTTGATCCTGCCACAGTCTATAAGGCTTAAGACTATAGGCAAATTACGCTTCGACCGCAACTTGGGGGGCACTATGCATCCACATCCTCTTCTTAAATTGGGCATTCCCAAGGGCTCCCTTGAGGAAACCACCATTAATCTTTTTGAGCGGGCTGGGTGGAAAATCCGCCGCCACTCCCGCAATTATTTTCCCGAAATTAATGACCCAGAGATCGCTGTCTCCATCTGCCGCGTCCAGGAGATCGGTGAATATGTGCATGATGGCATTATGGATGTGGGCATAACAGGCCAAGACTGGCTTGTCGAACGGGGGCTTGCTGGCAAAGTGCAAGAAATTGCCCGCTTGGTCTACTCCAAGGTCTCCATGCGCCCCTGTAGATGGGTCTTAGCTGTGGCCAATGATTCGCCCTATGAACGCCCGGCTGATCTTGCTGGCAAACGCATTGCCACAGAACTTGTGCAGATGACACGCGGCTATTTTGCCAAGCAAAATATTGCCTGTGATGTCTTCTATTCCTGGGGCGCCACTGAAGCTAAAATCGTCGAAGGGTTGGCTGATGGCATTGTGGAAGTCACAGAAACCGGGGCAACTATCAAGGCCCAAGGACTTCGGGTCATTGCCGAGGTCATGGAATCCTGTCCCCTTTTAATTACCAATCAAAACGCTTATACCGATCCTAAAAAACGCCAAAAGATTGCCCAAATTGAACTCTTGTTACAAGGTGCCCTCAAGGCGCAGTCTTTGGTCGCCTTAAAGCTCAATGCGCCCAAGGCCAATCTGGAACAGATCTTGAGCATGCTCCCAGCCTTAAATTCGCCCACTGTGTCTCCACTCCATGTGCCCCAATGGTTATCGGTAGAAACGGTTGTGGATGTCCACATAGTGCGCGATTTAATTCCTAAATTGTGCTCGGCTGGCGCCGAAGGTATTATTGAATATTCTTTAAATAAAGTCATCTAAAGAAATCATCTCAAAAAATCATCTGGATGATCTTCTGGGCATTGAAGGACTCTCTATGGACGATATTACACTGCAAGATAAACAAGACTTTGTGGAAAATTTACCTGAAATTACTGCTGAGCAGCAATTTTGTTTTGATTGTAATCCCCAGGTGCCTTGTTTTAATCGTTGCTGTGCCGAATTAACTCTCCCACTCACCCCTTATGATGTCTTACGTTTAGTAAGACATCTAAGTATGAATGCTACTGAATTCTTAAATACTTATACTGACATGCAAGTCAGTGCGGAAACAGGCTTCCCGCAATTTACCCTCCGCATGAATCAAGAGCCTGGCGAGCCCTGCCCCTTTGTTTCACCGGTCGGCTGTATGGTCTATGAAAATAGACCAAGTGCCTGTAGGGCTTATCCCTTAGGTCGCGGCACTAAATTAGGCAAAGATGGCGTAATTGAACGCTTTTTTATGGTACGCGAAGAACACTGCCATGGTTTTGACGCAGGACCTGCCCGCACCCCCCAAGAGTGGTTTAATGCCGAAGGTCTCAAGCAATATAACCGTGCCAATGATCGCTATATGCGTTTGATGTCTTTGGTACAGGCGTCCAATAAGCCCTTAGATCAACGCTTACAAAATATGTCACGCTTGTGTCTCTACCATTTGGATCAATTTCGGCAAATGATCAGCAAAATGCACATCTTTAGTCATGTGGATATCACAGCTGAACGCCAAGAGGCAGTGCTAGCGACCGATTTAGCAGGCGACACGGCCTGTCTTGATTTTGCCCTAGATTGGATGGAATTAGTGATTTTTGGTGTGGCGCAAGACCTCAAACGTACCTAAATCGCACATTCATTTTTCATATATATTTTTGATTGACTTAAGCAAAACCTTCCCGTTCTTAGGAGGTCTGTATGAATTTTGGAAGGCAGGTTTATCAATTCCTGTTAGAAGGTTCAAAGGCTTACGCCAAATGGGATCTTGAGGTTTCGACCTCAATCCTAAAGAACCGCAAGAAACTTTTAATCCTGCTCGTACTGGCCGTACCAGTGCTGGCAGGATGTATTTTGGAAGCCTTTGCAGCCCACGAAATGTTGGGTGGCAAAGCAGCCTATGCCCCAGCCTTTTACACCACGACCATTTTTCTAGCCTCTATTGCCGTAGGTCTTGCCGCTGGTTTAATTACAGGTTGTATTGGTGCTGGTGGTGGTTTTATCATTACACCTGCTCTCATGGCTGTAGGTGTTAAAGGTATTCTTGCTGTAGGTACAGACCTCTTCCACATTTTCGCCAAAGCCATTATGGGTACAACCATCCATAAGAAATTGGGGAACGTCTCAGGCAAACTGGCCATAGCCTTCCTCATAGGTTCCATTGCTGGTACCTTTGTGGGTGGTTTCATCAATAAAGGACTCTACAATAAAGATCCGCTGTTATCAGAGCTCTTTATCAGTACCATCTACGCTTTATTGCTGGGCTTCTTAGGCTTTTATGCCTTATTTGACTTTTTACGCGCCACCCGTGGTACCCAAGTCCAAACCCAAACCACCCAAAGCAGCACCGCTGGGTTAACGGGTCTCTCTGTGAAGATGCAGAGCTTGAGTATGCCACCCATGATTACCTTTGACGAGGACTTAGTTCCTGGTGGTCGGCGCATTTCTGGCTGGATTGTAGCTGCTGGTGGTGTAGTTGTAGGTCTGCTCGCTGCAATTATGGGTGTCGGTGGCGGCTTTGTTACCTTCCCCATGTTCGTGTATGTCTTCGGTGTCTCCAGTATGACAACCGTAGGTACCGATATTTTACAGATCATTTTCACCGCAGGATTTGCTGCTGTTGGCCAATATGCCATCTATGGTTATGTCTTCTACACCTTAGCCATTGGCATGCTTTTAGGCTCACTCTTAGGTATTCAAATTGGTGCTTTAACGACTAAGGTCGTTAAAGGTGTGCACATCCGTGGTTTCTATGCCATGTCCATTATCGCCGGCTTCATCAACCGCGTTTCCGTGTTACCCAAGAAGTTAGTGGAAATGGAAGTGCTCAATTGGAACCCCACGTTAGTTGGTGCCATTGAACAGGTGGGAAATTACGTCTTCTGGGCTGTCGTCGCCTTCTTTGGCTTGTGGGTCTTCAGCAAATTCTTTGTTAATCTTGGAAAATTAAGAGGAGAAGCCTAATGCTAATCCACGAGAAAAAACCCTTCATTAGGGGCAGCCTCATGATCCTGTCCTTTCTCGTTGTGTTTGGCGCCCTGTTAACACCAATTTTTCATGACGAGCACGGCAAACCACTCACGGGTCTGCAATTTGCGGACAATGTCTTTAACGAATTATCCAAAGGCTCCTCAAATTTTTTCCCAACTCTCCGCGATCAAGTGGCCACATTGGCTGGGCGCAATGTGCAATTAACTGTGAAAGTAAAAAAAGCTGATCAAGCCCCATTGGCTGTGACCCTCTTAAATCAAGCCGGCGCCCAAGCTAGCAATGAGCAGGGTACCATTACTTTTGGTGGTGATTTAGCGCAAATTCTAGCAGCAGCAGTTGATGATTCTGAAAAACTGTATCATAACAATGACAAAGATGTGTCTGCCAAATACAATGGTGTCAAAGCTCTTGATGTTAGTTCAGCCTGGTGGCAGGTCTTAACCCCCAGTATTAAAGAATTGCAAAAGAACAAGATGATCGCTGAAGCCAAGGTCGTAGATCAAATTATTCGCCGCGGCATTGAAACCGGTCACAATTTCTTTGGTATTGAGCCTGCCAAGGTCAAAGACCATGTGCTCTTACTCACAAGTATGTTGGTCTTCTATATCATCTATACTCTGTGGTATGGCTTCTCAATCTTTGAATTATTTGAAGGCATTGGGCTGGCCATGACCAAATCCAAGGTCAAGCAAGAAAGTTAAGAAATTTATCTAAGACTGCCTAAGCTCTAAAGGCTTTGGCAGTCTTTTTTTTGACAGCTGAGGATGTCAAAAAATTGAAAACACATGATCCCTGCCCTACATCAGCGTAAGCATTTTTGGCACACATCTTGCTAATAAAGAGATAACAACGCCTGCTGCAAAATTTACCTGCAGCAGGATCACAAATTTGTAATTTAAAAGCTCTACAGAGCTACTAAATAGAGTCATCTAGCGCCAAACTTTAGAAACGCCTGATGCAACAGTTGGAGGCAGTCATGAATATTGCAGGTATTGATAATTTCCGTTTAACTGGCTTTATTCCTCAAGATGTTGAGGGATCCCAGGGTACATCAGGCGCACCTCTTGAGACCAATGACATTGTCAATCTCAATACACTCCCTGATATGAGCGATGAAGAAGTGGAAGCATTAATGACAGAAACTGAGCAAATGATTGGCAACGACTATCTCTCAGCCTTAACTGTGCACAGTGGTTTAGATGAAAATCGTGTCTACCGTCTTTTAGGTATGGCCTAAATTAACTTTCTTCTATGCGTAAATTAACAATCAATATTTTATAAATGCATGATATGTTTACGTATCATGCATTTTTTTATGCAATAACGCTTAAAAACGTTAGCCTTTGAAGAACATGCTCTGTTTTCTCTAAGCTTGTTCTGACATTTAGATCATACAATTTTTTGGCCACTCAGTTCTCTTAGAGCACAACGTTTAAATCTTTTGCAGAAACCAAAGAAGTAGATGCCTGATATGTTGGGCAAAAAAGCTTCGCTGCACACCCAAAGTATCTTTTAGCAAGCTAAAAAATAACAGGCGAAGGGGCAGCAATTGCAACTTAAGACATGCAAAAGTATGGCATAGACAAGCGACCTCTTTAGGGCTAAAATTTAGACAAAGTCTTTTTGCGCCAAAGCTACAACACTCTTTTTCCACAAAAGACAAACAGCGCTTTGTATTTACTTGACTTAAGCTCGTTTAACTCCACTTAACTCAGTCACTATGCAAATTCTTCACGCCGTTTTAGACCTGCCCAAAGAGGCAACCGCTACTTGTGTAACCATTGGCAATTTTGATGGTGTACATAAGGGCCACCAGGCCTTAATTTCGCAAACCATCAACCAAGCCCAAGCCCAAAACTTGTTTAGTCTGTGTATTACTTTTTGGCCCCATCCAAGGTCTATTGTGACACCGCACAAACCCCATGCGCCTTTAAGTACACGCCACAAACGTTTTGCTCTTCTTAAGGATCTAGGTCTTTGCGCGGTATTAGAGTTGGCTTTTACTAAAGAGTTGGCAAGCTTAAGCCCAGATAAATTTGTTTGCGACTATCTTGTGCCCTTAAATACACGCCTCTTACTTACAGGTTACGACTTTTGCCTTGGCCGCAATCGCAGTGGCCACACTGAAGAACTGCGTGCTTTAGGGCAACAATATGGCTTTCTTGTTGAGCAACTAGAGCCCTATTATCAAGATGGCTCCATTGTCAGCTCAACACGTTTGCGCAAGTTAATTAGTGCAGGCTACATGCGCGAAGCTAATGCCCTCTTAGGGCGCCCGTATACCATAAGTGGGGAGATCATTCATGGCGATGGCCGCGGGCAAAGTTTAGGCTTTCCCACAGCCAATTTAGGCGCAGTCAAAACCCTCTTGCCTGCGCCTGGCGTCTATTTAGCTTATGCCATGTGGGAGGGACACACGCAAAAAGCGCTTGTCAATATTGGTACTAACCCTACTTTTGGCCCGCACCCTCTCAGCATCGAAGCTTTCATCCTGCAGCAAGATCTAGATATCTATGGTGTCAACATGGAGCTAGCTATTTTGCAACGTTTACGCGATGAATGTCATTTCCCAAATAAAGAAGCTTTAATTAAGCAAATTCACGATGATGTTGCCCAAGCGAAACGTCTTTTTCAAAATAGCAATGAGCTCGAGCCTTTCAAGATACAAGCCAACTGATCCCAATTCAGCCAATCTCTAGTATAGTTGTGCTACATACCTGCTTAGTCGAGAGTCATGCTTAGTACTATATGTAGGAGCTAATATGGACACTGATCCTATCCTCAAAGTTGGTACACTAATTATTCAACGTGGAATTCATCAGGTCTATGAACGTGGCGTCAAAGTAGGTACGCGTGACACTAAACACAAAATAGCACTCAATCTCTTACAAATAGGCCTAGATGAAGCAGATATCTTAAAAGTCACAGAGTTAACGGCTGAGGAATTTGCCGAGATCCGCAAGCCCAAAGATCCAGAACCTGGGGCTTAAGGCAAGCTTTGCTTGTTAATATATAAATATTATCAAATTTAATAAAAATATGTCGTCTGTCTGCGTCTAAAAGTTTTATTAGACAGAAGATGCAAACGTTCTGAAGTAATTCAGGGCGTTTTTTTTGTGCCTACTTAATTCGAAGTTGATACTGCGCTTAGTGACAGTTGTAAGGCGCAAAGATCGTCCTAAATAGTTTGTTGTTGACCATTTTTAGAAACTTGTGCTATGATCAAGTAAATATTTTTTGCATCAAGCTGCTTATTCAATATTACAATATTTTTATTATTTAGTTATATTGTAAAGTTGTAATTTTATGATCCTTGCAACTATTGTAAATTAGCATGCTTACATTTGATATTTAATATATACGGCTAGCGCAACAAAAGTCAACATCATACTTATAAGGAAAAAATATGGTTACATCTTGTGATATGCAACGTTTACCCTTGGGTGAAACATCATTTGTGAATATTAGAGAAAATAATAAAATCTATGTTGATAAAACTGAATTGCTCTATCCGATAACCCAATACTGTGTACCCCATCTGATTACACGGCCAAATAGATTTGGTAAATCTCTGTTAATCAATACATTAGTAGATCTTTACACAAATGGTTTAGAACATTTTAAAGGCCTTGCTATTGAAAAAGTATGGAATGAACCAACTCGTCCTGTCATCTATCTTGATTTCTCAGCCATTGCTCATAATACTGCAAATAAATTAAGAGAAAATCTTAATAAAACTCTTATTGAACAGTTTAATCTGCAAAGTGAAGATGCATATTATGAAGATGGGACATTAAGGAGCCCTCAATTAATTTTAGGAACAATTGCAAGGTCAAATAAGAAACCTATATTACTTATTGATGAATATGATGCACCTTTTAATGATACTATTGCTAACGAACAAGAAGTTCAAGCAATAAAGAGTACACTCTTTGGTATTTATGCAACAATTAAGTCATATACTGGTCAATTTAAATTTATATTAATTACTGGTGTGACGAGAATTTGTCTTACTAACATGTTTTCTGGATTTAATAATGTACGTGATTTGAGTTTCAAGAGTGATGTTAATAAACTACTTGGCTTTACTCAAAATGAGTTAGAGCAATATTTTGATACTTATATTGAGAATGCAAGTCAGGTACTAAATATGAGTAAACAAGATGTTTATGCAAGACTTGAAGAATATTATGGTGGTTTTGGATTCTCACAAAGAGCTACACAAACAGTCTATAATCCTTCATCAATAATTAATTTTTTACATGCTCCACAAGAAGGTTTTAAAAATTACTGGGCTGAATATAATGGTAATAAATCTCTTATTCTCAATTCTCTTAATATAAATGGTAAGTCTGAATTAATTACTTATCATCACAGATACAGTTCTGTAGATAATTTCATGTTTGAAGAAAAATATGATATCAGAGAAATGCCACTTGATTTATTACTTTACCAATCAGGATATTTTACTATACATGTCATTAAAGAATACTATCCTTATTTAGCTTTCCCAAATATTGAAGTCGAAGAAAGTTTTTTAATGTTATATCTTGAAATAAATAATTTAAAGCCATCTGCTGCACTGCAACAAAAAATAGCAACTCTTATTGATAAAATTGATGATCAAAATCTTAAACAAATTATCGATATATTTAATGCCATTTTAAATGAATATATCATTGATCCAAATGAAATGTTTCGTGATACAAGAGCAGTACGCGATATTATTTATGCTGCTTTAATGACACTTCCTGGATTACAAATAATTAAGCAACGTGTTAAACTGTATGGAAGCCCTGACATCGCACTAGTCACAAAGAAAACCTGTATGATTATTGCATTCCAAACAACTTCTGAGCAATGTAAGCCACAGGAAGCTCTAACAGCAGCTTATGAACTACTTGAAAAAAATCAATATGCAGAACGATTTGCTAAAACACATGCAATATATAGTGTAGCAATGGTCATTATAGATGATCAGCAAAAGATTCTAGACGAGTTTTGTGGCGCAGTGCATGAGTAACTATTTCTTATTTACAATGGTGATAAAGCAGCTGTATTACAGTATCAAATAAGATTAGTATAACGAGTACTAGCAAATAAGAAAAAACTCCACCCCAATTTAGGGATGGAGTTTTTTACATAAAACTAGATATTGCCATAACCTCTAATTCTTGAGGCTGCATAACCTGGCACAAAATTGGCTGTTTGTGGCAGTGGTTCTTGGGGCGCTTGCGGCACTTTGGGTTCTTGGGGCACCTGATTCATCATGCGCCCATAGGCTGCTTTAGCATGCATCCCTGTCACAGGCGCGGCCACCCCTTGGGTTAAAGGTTGCGCCCGCTTGGTCACCGAGCCTGCTGGCTGCATTCTGTGTTCAATCTGCTGTACAGCTGCCTTAACCTCAGGCTTATTTAAAATCTCAGCATAGGCACTGCGTAAGCCCTCTAAGATTTTAACCACACTGTCGAGGGCATCGACATCAAGCTTTAAATTTGCTTGCAGGAGTCTTGCTGTGCAAAGCAGGTACAGGTTATTTAAGTTATTGGCTAGACTGCCCCCCTTCTCCATATTCAAAGATCCAGCCAATTCCGTAATAATATCAATGACTTTGGAAATTAAAATGCCTTTGGCGGCAAAATCGCGGGCCAAAATCTTTTCACGGGCTTTAGCTAAAAATTTCAATGCTCCATCATAGAGCATTATCAATAAGCGTCCTTGGTCAGCTGTGCTTACATTAGTTTGGAAATAGGCATTTGCAGCTTTATTCATACCTTCATTCAGCGGCCATCCCTAAGCCAAAACCTGGGAAAAACGCTGCCTCCGATGTTTAATTTAGTCAAGCCCCATGCTAAAGGTTGAATCTTTAGCAAAAAGCTCAAGTGTGATAGGGCTTGTTCGACCAAGGAGCTTGGTGCCGACATCCCTTTCGTATATGCTCATCAATCCATGATGTGCGCAGAAATATTATTAACTAGTATTAAGAATTACCTAATTGTTTTAATTGCGATTCCAAAGACTCTTGTTGCGCATTAAGTTCTGACAGTAGTGTCTCTAAATTGGCAAAAATAGTTTTTTGTCTATTATACCATGTCTCTAAACGCGTTTGCTCTTTACTTATACTATTATCAATATTTGACATAATTTTGGCGTAATTTGACTTTAAGGTCATCATTGCGCCATTTTCACTTTTCAGAGAAAGCTGAGCGTCTATAACATCAGCAGGTGCGTTTGCTGAAATATTAACGTCATTATACTTTAGTTCTTTATCAAGAAAACTTTTTACTGTTTGCACTAAGCCTTGCTTAATGCGTACTTGACCTGTATGCGACCCTTCTGTGAGATCATCAATACTAATAGCTAAGCCGCGTGCAGCGCCTGCTGAACAAGTATAGTAATAGCCACCGCGTGATTCATCGCGTTGACAGGGCTCTCCACCAATCGTGACATTTGAGATATGCCCGGAATCATCTACAGTATAGGACACATCATATGTACCAGCCTCGGTAATCCCAGATACATGGCTATTATAGCGAAAATCAGCAGTACTTGATGTACCTGTCCCTTCAGAGACAAAGAAATCAACTAACTCATTGATATGATTGTTAATCATATCTTCATAATTTTCACTATCAAGTTCTTGTAAATAATCAGATCTTGGCGCAATGACTAAGAGTCCATAGGTCTCACTGGTTGAATCTGTATCTGTCTTAACACCTAAATTGGATAAACACGATAAGATATCGCCTGAAAGCAAATCATCGGCTGTGGTCATAGCTTGAAAGCCTGGTGGTGTACCTGTGACCACAGAAATAAAACGTGATTTTACTAATTGTACACCGTAGTTACCTGTCAGCAAGCCACCTTTTTCTGACGTTAAGGTTGACTTACTATAATTGCTATTGCCGATATCATTGGGATCATTGGATGTAATTTCTTTATCTTCATCCACAGCTGTCAGTTCACGAATGGTATATAAGACAGAATTGACGGCATCTAAAAAATTCTGAATGGATGTTTCAACAGAGGTTACATCAGTGGAGATTGTTAAATTTGATTCTCCTACGCCTTGCAGGGTAATAGAGACACCATCTAAAAGATCTGTGATCGTATTACTAGCTGACTGCATAGTCATGGGCCAGTTATCAACATGATAAACGGCATTGCTAGAATTCGTGATGTTCCAGTTTGATGATTCGACAATCTGTCCCTTGAATCCTGGCCCACTAAAAGCTTGTACATTAGTTACTTTGAGATAGGCTTCTGTACTCCCATCTGCGGCATTGCCCTCACTATCTACCCAGGAAAGAGTAATATCTGAAATGCCGAGAGTTGATAACTCATTTTCTAAGCTCGCCTTAATATCATTTAGCGATGTACCAGATTTAAAGGTTTGCGTGATAGAAGAAATGGGTTCGCCAGATGCATCCTCAACAGGCGCATTAAAAACTAGGGTGTAGGTTAAGTCAGGTGCAGCTTCGAGATAACGCACGGTACTAGCAGTAATGGCTGAACTCGTTGCACTTGAAGCAATAGATTCTACACCTTCAAAAGTTATAACAGTATTATTGTCACTATCTGTGGTCTCGGTATAGGTGAGATTATTCGCGTCAGCTGCCTGTTTCAAGGCAGTAAACAAATCATTATTTGTGGCATCACTATTAATATTGACTTGAATAGATGTGCCAGCAGAAGTTGTGAGCGTATATGTGAGAGCAGTAGCTGCAGAGCCTGAACTAAGTCCATCAATACGCGCAGTCAAATCATCTTGGGCACAAGAGAGAGCTGTGTTTGGTGAAAAAGAACCTACATTAATTTGTGTAGTAATATCTTGAGAGATTGTAAATCCTGATGTGCCACTAGTGCCTGTCGATAAATAAGCAGTTTTTATACCGTTAATGGCTAAAGCTGTATTGCCATCTGAATCGGTCGATTGGGTATAAATAACATTGCCAGATGCATCTTTTAAGGTAGTTACTCCGTCAAGAGTATCTTCTGTATAGCTGATACCAGAGTCTGTAAGATCTTTTTTAAATTTAGCTTTAATTGCTTCTAAGAGATCACTATTCGATACATCACTTGTTAAATCTGTTGCCCCATCACTTAATTTATCAACATACAGAGCTGTGCCATCAGCTTTAAGCAGTGTATAGCGTAAAGTCGAGCCTTCCGCACTACTATCACTCTTGCCATCAATGCGTGCACTTAATTTATCTTGATTAAATGTTAGGGTAGTTGTTGCAGCAGTAATGGTTGTAGAGGTTGCATCAGCTGTGCCTTCGGCTGCATAGGTTGCACCAGTTAAGCCCAAGGTACTTAAATCAGAATAGCCAGCTACTGTAATATCTGTGACATTGCTTAAACTTAGGCTAGTTGTGCCGCCTGAAGTAGCAAGATTAGCAGAACTCTGTACAGCTTGTTTCACCTGATTTAAAAAATCTTTACGTGTAGCACTGCCTGCAATATCAAATTGACGCGTTGAACCATCATCAAGACTGATAGTCACACTAAGAGTTGGAACAGGATCAGATTCCTCGGTGGCAACAAGGGCACTACTTAGATTTGTGGCTGAGAGTTTATAGCCTGCAGGCGTATAGGCGTCAGAACCTGTCACTTTGCGTGTCAAATTTTTAACGCCATCTAAAACGAGATTGCCTGAGGCATCAATACTGTAAGTAATCAGTCCACTGCCCGCAGAATTTTGAATGGCTTTGCCTAATTCTTCTTGTGTAGCGTCACCTTGCATCTTGATAGATACTTTAGTGCCACTATTTAAGGTAGCTGTGTAGGTATAACTTGTGGGGTTAGTGATACTAGCTGTAGGATCAAGAGTTGTATCAGAAGACCACAGGGATGTGGCATTACTAATATCCATCCCCTCTAGATTACAACTATAGACGGTTAATGAATTCTCCTCACCAGTAGATTTGCCAGCGATTTGGAAGACATACCCTTGACCTGTATTGATAATTGAAACTGTAATGCCAGGATTTTTTGAAGAATTATTGATGATACTTGCAAAGGATTCAAGTGTAGTATTGGCAGCAATATCATAAGTATAATGTTTTCCAGCGTAATCAAAAGCAAATTGAACCGTATCACCTGTCTTATTTATGATATCGGTCTTCTCGGCAAAGGTCGCCCCCGTATTACACCAAATGGCATTATTGGCCATGGAGTCCACGACAATCTTATGTTGACCGTTGGCGGCAGAGCCTGTGGCGACGGCTGTCAAAACTTTTTCATCAGAAGAGACCGCATTTTTGGTCACAAAGTTGTTCACACTGCCAATATTAGACAGCATTTGCTTGGCAGCGCTCATTTGGTCAATGACCGTATTGAACGCGTCATACCGCAACTGCCAATCACTCCGCCAAGCTTGCAGCTGATTCAACTGCGTTTTTTCGACGGTGTATAACTGCTCTAATACAGTGTCGAAATTGGTATCCATACCGCTTAAGCCACTAATAGCGGTTGAACCTGAAATGCTGATAGACATGATTGGCCTCACCTAAACTTTTTGCCGCATTATCGCGCAGGACAGACTTTGCTAGTTGTCATGCAAAAAGCGTGCTAAAACAACTTTGTTTAGAGCAGTTTTATAAAAAAATAATATTTTTTTACGAATACCTTTTGCGAATGCAATCCTTGGATATTGTTGTTATCGGTCAAGGGAGCGAAGTCTATAGCTTTGCCTGTTACATGACTTTTAGGGTAGGTAAGGATAAGAAATGGGGCAAACGTTTCAAGACTAAACGCGTAGCTTTGCCTCTGTGACTTACAGCACTCTTTTCCACACTACTTAACTGGGCAGCAGATACGCCAAGTGACGGGTCAAAAAAATAGGATCATAGCCAAAGCCCCCCTCACCTACAGCTTTAAACAAAACCCGGCCCTCCCATTGTCCTTCCACAGTCATTTCCCGACCATCAGGACGCACCACTGCCATGCAGCAGACAAAGCGGCAGCTGCGGCGCTCTTCGGGTACACCTTCCAAAACTTGCAGGAGCTTACGAATATTTTTGGCATCAACTGTTTCATTGGGCAGAAATTCCATGTCAGAAGCATAGCGGGCAGAAAAGACGCCTGGCTCCCCATTAAGACAATCCACAACAAGGCCTGAATCATCAGCAACTGTAACCTTTTGGGTAAATTTAGCTATGGCACGGGCTTTCAAGAGGGCATTTTGGGCAAAGGTTGTTCCTGTTTCAGCTACATCTGGCGCCTCTGGGTAATCACCTAGGCCCAAAAGCGTGATGTCATGATCGGCTAAGAGTTTTTGAAATTCCCGAATTTTGCCTTTATTGCGGGTCGCTAAGACAAGAGTCTGCGCCATAGTGTCTCCTTAAAAGAAAATAAGCCTCAAATTCTAGAGTTGATATAATCTCGTGCACGATAATATAAAAATGCTCACAGATTAAATTATTCTGTTTGGCATAAATTTTATACCGAGCTTTTTGCACAAAGAGATTTATTATTTATTTTATGAAAAGGAAAAGTAGCGTTCACTTATTATAATATGCGAAACGATAGATTTTAATTAAAGATTATCATCTATATTTATGCAACAATATTTGAATTATCGTTTGTAATTAAGCTTAAATAATGCGCACAGCATATATTGTAAAAATGTCGGAAATATAATTTAAATATTTACTATTGTGTTTATCAAGTAAATTTTATCAAAATACTAGTTATGTAAAAAGCACCAAGTATAGTTTAAAGATATAAATTTATAATAATCTTACTAGAATTATTATTTTATTCTCTTATCTATACTAGTTAATCAATGCACTGTGCGTTACAACAATGATAGATATATGGTTAATCTTTTATTTAATAATAGTATCAATTAAATATTTTTTATTTATACAAATAATGCAGATACGGTTATACAAATTTAAGATGTTTACAAGTTACAGAATCTGACTTCAAAGTTTAGCTATTAATTTAATGATTCACTAAAACATAACATTACGTGTATTTTTAAATTTAGTTGTATCATATAAACATAAATATTTAAAAATATAATGATATTATCTTTTAAATATTCATAATATCTAAGATATTTTATAGTTTATTGTATATGATTTTATATGCTATTCATTTGCTCATAAAACATTTAGCAAATTTTTGTCACTAATATTAATCGCAATCAAAACATATCATCCATGTTATTTTTTTCAATTTATGCTGTATATGAGTATACACAAAATATATTAATTAATTATTATAAAAATATCTGGAAAAGTAATCATCAATAATCAAAAACATCTGATATTTCTATATATTACGTACCACAAATTTTTCTCATATCTAATAGAAGAATATCAAGACATATAAAATAATATTAATTTATATTGTACTTCTCATGCAGGTGATATATTAGTTAAAAAAATCTGTAAATTGCGTCAAATTATTAAAATATAAATTAAAAAAGAAAAGAATGTTTAAAATTACTTAATTGAAATACGAAGATATTTATAATAATTAAAATTGAAAAAATATATAGTGGACGAAAAAATTTTTTCTAAGGATTTCTTAGGAGATTCTAAAATAATATGTTTCCATGCAACGACATCGTTGC
>JAFTDU010000064.1 GCA_017454005.1 Desulfovibrionaceae bacterium
ATCGTAAATTGGAAAAAATACGCTCGACCTATCTTGATCCGCTGCCTAAACTTGCCGATAGCACAGGTCGCATTCATACTACTTTCAATCAAAAAGGTACAGCTACAGGGAGACTCGCCTCAGCTGACCCCAATTTGCAGAATATTCCTGCTCGCGGTGACCTCGGTAAACGCATGCGTACCTGTTTTGTGGCAGCCCCAGGGTGTAGTCTTATTTCCGCCGACTATTCGCAGATTGAACTTAGGGTCTTAGCCCACATGGCTCAAGATCCTGTCTTGATCAATGCCTTTAGAGAAGGGCAAGATATTCATGCGCATACGGCACATTTAATCTATGCTGTGCCCCAAGATGCCGTTACAGACGAGCAAAGAAGGTGTGCCAAAACCATTAATTTTGGTTTGATTTATGGTATGGGAGCGCAAAAGCTGGCCCAAGAGTTACACATCTCTTTAGCTGAAGCTAAAACCTTTATTGATAACTACTTTGCCAAATTAACAGCCCTGAAAGAGTTTTATGATAGTGTTGTCAAGCGTGCTAAAGAAAAAGGCTATGTGGTGACATTAGGTGGACGGCGTAGGGCGTTGCCAGATTTATTGTCTGCTAACAATCATTTGAGTTCCCAGGCAAGTAGACAAGCTATCAATACGGTCATCCAGGGTTCTGCTGCTGACATTATCAAACTCGCCATGTTAGCTGTAGCTAATGATGCGCTATTGCAAAAGTTGAATGCCCATTTGGTCTTGCAGGTACATGACGAATTATTGGTAGAAGTGCCCCAAAGTGCAGCCCAAGAGGCTGGGGACCGTGTGGCAGAGCTTATGGCTTGTGTGCAAAGTTTAGATGTCCCCTTGGTGGCCGATTGGGGGATGGGTGCCAATTGGGGTGTCGCCCATTAGCAAGAAGAGTTGCTAGTCACATGTGAGATGTCTTGTGTTGGCGTACAATATATTCATCTAAATACATTTTAGGAGGCGAGAATGCCAACAGAGCAAACTAAAGCTCTTGTCTATTATTGGAAAGAGTGTTCTTTGCCAAATTTACTCCAAGCTGTGGCGAAAGTGCAAAGTAATTTAAGTGGCAAAATTGCTGTAAAAGTGCACACAGGTGAGCCACATGGGCCTAATATCATTCCGCCAGCGTGGGTCAAGGAGGTTGTGAACACACTCCCCCAAGCTACAGCTGTAGAATGTAATGTGCTATATGATAGTCCGCGCAAACATTCTGCAACCCACCGTGAAGCCCTTCTGACTAATAACTATGAGATTCAAGTAGACATTATGGATGCTGACGGCGATACACCACTACCTGTCCATAATGGCTTCCATCTGCATGAGGTTGCAGTAGGCTCACACATGCTTGATTATAATTCGTTGTTAATTTTGACACACTTTAAAGGTCATGCCATGGGGGGCTTTGGCGGCAGTTTAAAAAATATTGCCATTGGTTGTGCGTCAGGCCGTCTAGGGAAGAAACAGGTGCATGGTGTGGATAAGCCAGGTGCAGCCGAGAAATCCTATCTTGAATGGCCGATGGGCCCGTGGTTTATGGAAGCTATGGCCGACAGTGGTAAGGCTATTTTGGATTTTTTTCAGGGGAAATATGCCTGCATTAATGTGTTGCGCCGCATGTCGGTAGATTGTGATTGTGTGGGAGTAGGTGCTGCCGAACCCACCACACCAGATCTTGGCATTTTAGCCTCGACCGATATTCTTGCCATTGATCAAGCAGCCATTGACCTAATTTATGCCTTGCCTGAACACGATAAGCATGACCTAGTGGAACGTATTGAATCTAGACAAGGGTTGCGCCAGCTATCAGCCATGGCGGAAATTGGGTTAGGTACGGCCAATTATGAACTTAAGCTCATGTAGAGAGTTTTGACTTAAAAAGAGAATCACATATCAAGGATACATTTGTCTAAGTGATTCTCTTGATAAACCAAAACAGTTGCAGTTCGACAATATGATTTAGCGCAATGTAATTTTCAGTTGGGCACGTTTAGCCACAGAAATTCGTTCTGGTATCTTAAGAGCACAATGAGATAAATACCAAAATAAGCTTATTGAACTAGTTTAGTTGAGATAAGTTCGACTTTTGCGATATATCTTTCAATATAACTTAGTTTTGATTTAAGATGATACTGAGTGTCTTAACTTCTGCTGCTTCAAGGTGGGTTAAGCGTTCGGAGAGGCGTTTGCGTACGAGCGGATGGCGTGGCGTCATTTCATAGAGGCTCGCGCAAGCTGCCATGCTGCCTGAAAATTGCGCATCTCTAGTGCGGCCAAGGGATTTAAGTCTTGCGTGTAATACTGCCGCATCAATGATGGCATCCAAGTAGCGGAGATCGGCATAAGCAAAAAAAGCTCCCCAATACATATGCAGGATAGTGTTACTAGTTGTGAGATCCCATTTAGTTAGATCTCTTGGCCTGCTTGAAATTTGTTTACAGAGCACTTGATTATCAGCTAAATGAAGATTTGAGCAAAATTCTTGGAGATCTTCACGTTTACTTAAGTGGATCGCCCACAAGAGCATCGTTTGGGCTTCCCGACTCATATTTTGCGCTTTTTGCAAGATGTCTTTGGCAACGATTGGTTCCTTGCGAAACACTTCGGCTAAAAAGGCCGCTGTGGTTAACCTGAGTTCACCTTTGGCAAATTTATGCTCGCGGTCAAACGCACGGAGCATACCTGCTAAGGTTTTTGGTTCTTGATGCTTATAAAAATATTCCATGTCACGCAGGGAAGTGGCTAAATTCCTGGCAAATTGCGCGGCAGAACTAGTATTGGGTAGGCAGACGAGAGCACAAAGACAGACAAGGCACAGCAGAATGTTATGCATAACGAATCCTTTATATACGCATGCTCTGTTTAATCATAATCAGCTAACAGTGTTTCCACTTTGAGACTTGCCAAAGTTTTCTTTAATAAATTTTCTTTTAATCTAGAACGGGCTTCTAAGAGCTGAGGTGAAGATACACCAATCCGAATGGAGTTGTGTGCTTCAAGAAACGCAGCTAACCAGTCACAAATTTTGATTAAAAAGCCATCTTTAGGATCAAGGGCATCGGCATTATACTGTTGCTGCAAAGTTTCAAAATCTTTGATAGCCTTAATTTGCCCATCAACTCGACAACACTCTTTAAATTCAGAGCCTACTGAGAGCCCTAAATAAAAAGAAATCCGCTCCACAAGAGCTGTAAAACCGTCAGCCCGTAAAGGTTGCAAGATGCGGCGCTCAAGCTCATCATTCTCATATTTTTTGATGATCTGTGGCAGATTGGGTACAGATAGTTTTACAGGCGAAATGATGTCGCGGGTGAGCAATTCTGGCAAGTCGTGAAATAAGCCGCAGTAGAAGTTGTTATTGCAGCGAGTTTGGCAAGCAGCTAACTGAAGACTAAAAAGATAGCTAAAAACAGCGACAATGAACATGTGGCCCAAAACGGAAGTTGCCGGGAGTCGGGGGGCACTGGTCCACCTGACTTGGAAGCGCAATTGCCCACAGATATTGGCAAATTTGCCCAAGGAAGTGTGGGGGTCTAAGATATCACGCATCCCAGGCAGATCTTTTAAGGCGTCGAGTTTTTCTGTGAAAGAGGCCGCAATATCTTTGATCTCATCGTCAAAACTATTTAAGGGTGCTAATAATTTAAACTCCCATTGGGAAGCATAGAGATGGGCGGCTTGTAAGATACGGGCAGCTAGTGAAGAGTTGTGTGGGTGTCTATGCCAAGCACACATTCTTGCAAAAAAGTGCTTCTGTGGCTCAATATCATCAAGCGATACACCAAAACATGGCTGCAATTGGTCGAGCACATGTTCAGTGAGTTGTTTATAATCCTCGGCATTTTCTTTAATGCGGTAGAATACAGGCGGCTTGATGTCGGTGATAATTAATCGATAGAAATAATCAAACAAAGCCCCTTCGATAATATTTGTAGCTAAGTTTTGCCTGTCTTTTGGATCTTGTATCTCAAGAGCAGCTTGTTGCCATAAAATGCAAGAGATGAGCATCTTATGAGCTTGTTTATCGATTTCTACAAGCTCCATGGGACGTAATTTATCATTCCAGCGTAAGATATATGCGCCAGAAAAGATTAATTGCAAAAGACTTTTACGAATAAATGTATCCATATATACCTTTAAGTAAAGCTAGATAAGAAGTATGTAGTTTATCATTATTATATATTATTGATATAAAAAGTTCATTTTAAGAGATATTTTTATAGTGCTAAATATCTGCGATATGAATAATATTAGAGAAAATTGATCTTGCATAGGTATTATGACAAGAGATAAATTATCATAATTTAGTTTTTACGATATACCTATATAGACTGGAAGAGTTAGTTAGCAATAATGTAGGTGCTTTTTATCTTATGAGATGATATGTAGTACTAATAATTGATAAAGAAAGTAATATACTTTGTATTTAATTATATTTTTTAATAAATGATAAATATATCGTCTATATTTATAATTATTTACAATTCATTATAATTTAAGATACAATAGTATTTATATTAGTAAACTATATGATAGTAATTTGTATAGATACATATTTTTATCAACGCAATATTTTTGCTATAAAACATATAATTTAATCATGAAAACAAATATTCAATTTGATCCGGAAGCTGCACTCAGACAAGGTATTGATACTATCAGACAAGAAGGAGAAGCATTATTACGCTTAAGTGCTTGTTTAGATCAAACCTTTACCAAGTGTATTGAGACTTTATTAAGTATTAAAGGGCGGGTTGGCGTAACTGGCATGGGCAAAAGTGGGCATATTGCCCGCAAAGTTGCAGCAACCATGGCAAGCACAGGAACACCGGCCTATTTTATTCACCCGGCCGAAGCAAGCCATGGAGATTTAGGCATGATGGCACCGCGTGATGCCTTGGTGGCTATTTCCCATTCAGGCAACACCGTCGAGTTAAGCGATATTTTATTTTATGCCCAAGCCCATGCATTACCTGTCATTGCCATCACAAGCAATCCACTAAGCCCTTTGGGACGGCATGCCAACTATTGTCTTGCTTTGCCTAAAATACATGAGGCCTGTCCTCTAGATTGCGCACCGACTACGTCGACAACCATGAGTTTAGCCTTAGGGGATGCTCTGGCTATGGCCTTGATGCAAGCGCGTGGTTTTACACCTGATGATTTTAAGTCGTTTCATCCTGGTGGCAGTTTAGGGCAAAAATTGTTGCGCGTTGGCGATATCATGCATACAGGAAACAATGTGCCACTCTGCGACATCAATGATCCCATGACTACAGTGATCGTAGAAATGAGTAAAAAGATGTTAGGCTGTGTGGGTGTTACAGAAGAGCAAAATCTTGTGGGAATTATCACAGATGGCGATTTACGGCGTTCCATGTGTCCTGATTTATTGTCTAAGAAAGCAGGTGACATTATGACAGTGTCACCCCAAACTATCAGTAAAACCGCTTCCTTAGATGAAGCTCATAGATTGATGAAAACGAAAAAAGTAACAAGTCTATTTATTTTAATCAGTGAACGCCAATATGGCATTGTACATATTCATGATTTAACATAAACTTTATATGCCAAACTAATCTCAGAGACTATAAATTGTACAAAAAGCATATATAGATGAGATTTTGCCAATAGAAAGTCTTAAGATACATGTGTTTTGGCAAAACTTAATCCATAAAGAGGGTCAAAATTTATATATTACTTGCAAGGTATAAGCAGAGTGTGTCGCTATTGCACAATATATCAATATGTATGTAAATTGTTAAGAGTACTGACTTTTAGATTAAGTTTCGCGAAACTTTTTATTATTCTAAAATATCTTAATATATAATAGTGTAACAATAGATAAAATCAAGCTTATATTTTTGTGTAGGTTTACTTATCTAGTGAAATAATATTCACAGTAGATCAAGATTGTACGTGCATGTTTATTTTAGGACACAATATTTTTGCATACATTTACAGAATTGATTTGATCTTTAATCGATCATTTTTGCAGTCAAATGTTTATTAATCAAGTTACTCGTGTATTTAATTTGCTAAATAACAAATATGTAGCACATGTGCTTGTAGAATCAATAATTTAAGATTGTTGCGGCAGATTTTTAAGCCGCAACAATCTTAACCAAGTTAAGTCTATTATGATTAGAACCTTTATCTTATTTAAGAATGTTAATAGTTATCGATAATAAAAGAAATTAGTTTAAATTTACTATAGCAAAAATATTATCAAGCATACTATTTCTTTTCTGCCGTGACAATCGCTGACATTGTAGGCGCTTTCACAGCATGCTTAATGTTGACAAAGCCTACTTCTTCTAGATCTTTTTTGATTTCCTCAAAAGTATAGACTTTGCCATGTTGAGTATTAACTAACATATTTACACCAAATAGTGTACCTGCTTCAGGATAGATGCCATTATTATCCATAACAAAATCTCGAATAATCACTATCCCATTTACATTTAATACTTTAAAAGCCTTTCTGTATAGTGCAATAGATTCTTGTCTACTAAATTGATGAATAATCGCACTAATGAACGCTAGATCAAAATGACCTTGAAATTCTTGTTGCGTAAAATCACCCTCAATGAGTTCAACTCTTGCATGTAATTGTGAATTACAAAAACGTTGTTTAGCTTGTCTAATTCCTTCAGGTAAATCAAAAATGGTGGCTTGAGCATGGGGAAACTGCTGTAAAAAGGCTTCTGTGTAAGTTCCTGAAGCGCCACCAATATCTAAAATGTGAAAGTCTATAGGAAGATGCTGCAAGACACATGCTGCAAGAATAGCTTGCACAGTAGTTTGACTTAATTGCAAGGCTATAGCATTCATGGCGGCAATAAAAGAGGTTGTATCTTCTGCTTGTCCCAAGAAGCTCGGTTGATTATTTTGCGGCTCTCCGTTTTTAACGGCCCAGGATAAGCATGACCATTTCCTAAGTAACACTGCTCTATGCCGCAACATCGGGATATAGGAAGTTTTTTCGCGACTATCTAAAAGCTGAGTAAACTTTTGCGCCACTTGAAAAGTCGCTTCTTCACCACTTCCTACTTTCTTAAGATAACCATAAGCAGCTAAAGCATCTAACAAAATATTTAAGCCACGGTAATCAACAGCACAAGATTTAGCAATTTGCATACAGGTCGCAGAGTTGTTCAATTGTAAAATATGTGTTGTGATGTCGAGTTCAGCCATAGCTAAGAGGATGCTTGACAGCATAAAAGCTGAACTATCATCTTCTAATTGGGCGAAGGGGCTTAGTTCCATAAATTTTCCTCACAATTAGTTTCTAGCTGCAATTTGCAAAACTGCATTGGTGTTTTTCAAGGCGCCGAAAAGTCCTAAAGCGTCTAATTAGGTGTCTGTTGCTTTTCTATTGCAGCACATGCAAAAAAAAGCTTGGCGGACAATTTGAGACAACTGTTAGTTGATTGACAAGAAATCTTTGATGCATAATAAGCTTTTTCATCAAAGATAATAAGAGGCGCTCACAAAACTACTTTTGTAAAAACAGATCTTGTGAACAGATAGACTAAAAATGCAATGCCGTTGTTCTGGGCATCCTTAAACATTTTAATTATTGTTTTTGAGTCATCAAAGCAACTTATTTCCCTCCCCATATTGCGGAAATGTCTCACTGTGATAATACATTATCGAAGTATACGTTTAGCAAATGTTATGAGTACTTTATTACTAACTGTATATGCTGACAAAAGCGAAATCAAAAACTTAAAAAAATGGAAACTAAAGCTTTATTTATTATATATTATATATTAAATATCAAAAATAATATAAACTACATTTTAAATTAGTTGCAAGAGATAAAAATATACCAAGAATTTAGTCTTAAGACTTATGGTACAAACTAGGTTAAATAAAACAGCTGTTTCGTGCAAAGCAGCAACAATACAATTCAGTTGGCCATCATGTCACAAAAATAATCAGCAAGTGTAACTGGGCCATCATGATGAATAATTGTGGCAAAAACAATAAAAAAGACCATGCAACAGACTACATAGATGTGTGTAAGTCAACTTTAGCAACAATGATACACTCTTTTTGGGAGCCTAAATAAGCGCAGTTAAGCCTGTTTTAATCATGATATGTAGAGTACAAGAGATTCCAAAAATTGTAGTCGTGCTAGATTTGCCAAATAATAGTTTTCAGCAATAAAAATAAGCCAAGAACTATACAAGTAATTGCCATAAGGCGTTTAATAAAGAGTACAGGCATTTTACGGATTAAGATTACACCGATCAAAAAGCCTATCAATTCAATACTACTTACAACAACCAAGCATAAGAAATCAAGATTATGGTTGATAAAATTAGAGACTGTGGCAGAAAGAGCACTAGCGATGGAGTAGGGCATTGACAGACCTATGGCTGCAAGAGGGTGCATGGAGCATGTGATCATCCACGCAATAGCTAAAAGTGGTCCACCTGCACCTGTTAACCCTGCGGCTATGCCTGTGACAAAGCCAATGGTAAATAATCCCCATGGTTTTATCCACAATTTCGCTTTAGCATTAGCGCTTGGCGCGGCTGGTTTATACGCTGAATAGCCTGCCATCAAGACCAAAATAGCAAGTAAAATTGTTAAAGCATTGGCCCCAATCTGATTATTTAACAGCGCAAATAGACCTGCAGATAAAGCTCCACCAAGGCACAAGGGTAGAGCTTGCTTAAAATCTAAATGACCCATCCGCCAAAAAAGATAACAGCCAACAAGATTCATGGGTATAAAAGATGCAAGTGTTGTGCCCATAGCCACATGTGTTTCAAGTCCACTTAAGAGCACAAGGGCAGGCGGAATTAAAATGCCGCCCATCCCTGTGCTGCCAACTAGGAGACCGACCACAAGGCATATTACATAAAGAGCAATTAGCGTTGCAATCATAAATAATCAAAAATTACAGTTGCAAAATCCGTTTAGCATTAGCATACATGATCTTTTCACGTACACCAGCTTTAAAATCAAATTTTTCATAAGCGTCTAAAGCATCACGTAATTCAATAAAGGGATGGGCACTAGCAAAAATTACTTTATCACTAATCAGATCATTCATTGCGCGAACATAAACGTCAATCATTGGTGCACGTTCATATTCAGAAATATCCATGTAGACATTGGCATTACGCAAGCATGTGTAAATGGCTTCCGTAACAAATGGATATCCGCCATGACTCATAATAATTGTCAATTCAGGAAAATCTCTAGCTACTGTATCGACATCTCGGGGATCAGCATATTCTAAAATGGCTCCTGGTACTTGAGGCGGCGGTGCCATGGTGATGAAGACAGGAATATTTAAATCGACGCAGCGGGTATATATGGGATAAAATCTGGCGGCACTTGGTTTTAAATGCGCTAAGTAAGGGTCAATGGCTATACCTTTCATGTGGTATTCTTTGACCACCATTTCAATTTCATCGAGGGCTCTACGTTGCTTATGAGGATCAATGCCCCAAAAGCCTACAAACTTTTGCGGATAAGCCTGACAAAATTCTAAAACACTTTTGTTATTGGCAGGAAATCCATAAGTTGTTTCGCAATCACGCCCTGTAATAACCCCAAGTTCTACTTCTAAGCTGTCGAGATCTTTAACGATAGCGTCTAGGGTTTGAGGCTTGCGGGCATCAAACCCTATGGCCTTACAGGCGGCTTTAAACATGGTACTATTTTTAATGCCATCAATGATTTCAGGAGTGTTAGGCCGAAAACGAAAATCAATCACTTTCATGACTAAATGCAGTCGTTAAAGACCCTATTGTGCACAGGGTAGGAAGGACTGCCTCCATTTATGTTTCCTTAAGTTAATATGCAGATAATTTGAAAACTTGTTCAATAATGTTGTAAGTAATTATATTTAAACAGTGTGTGAGTATAAGAAAGATTTGCACTATTTGGGTTTTGTAGAAGTTTGTTCTTCACTAACTATCCGCAAAATCGGACAGAAAAAATGGATTGACAAAATGGCATGGGTCAGATTCTCGCCCACAGCCTCCTGCGCAACCTCAATTTGCACTGTGTTCATGTCAACTAATGTTAGCAACTGACTCACATTGGCTGCATTAGCAAGATTATCTGGCGTTAGATCTTTGCCTTCAAACCATTCATAGCGGATTTGGGACGGTGTCTTAGCCGCCACTAGTTCCCGAAAGCGTTTTTGAAAGGCCTCTTGGCCGCCAAGTTTGACAAGGGAGAGAATATCTATGGCCGTCTTGTCAACAACCATACCTAAGAGTTGAAACTTTTGTTCTTTTAGCCAAGCACTGATGCGCTTTAATTTTTGGGCGTCATATGGGCCATAGAGTGTGAGGCCTTCGAGGAGGTCGTTAGCAAAATGACACTGGGCAGACCAAGTAAAACCAGCCCAAGGCACTTGTTTAAAAAACACCTCATCTTTAAAAGCTGCCTCACCCGGCATGGCGCCAGGCCGTTCTAGTAACTTGTCCTTTGGGGTTTGGTAGATAAATCCCTCTAAAAAGGTAGGTGCAGCAAGTGCAGGCTCATAGGCTAAACAGTAACCGACAACTGACTCCTAAGTGACCGATTACTCCTAATGGTGTTATAACGACCCAAAGCGGCTGATCTGCGTTGTGTTTGAGGCAAGAGCGGCATCCTTAATACCTGTAGTGCCCAGAGCCAGCTGGTACCCTAG
>JAFTDU010000065.1 GCA_017454005.1 Desulfovibrionaceae bacterium
TACGTGCCTTACCAATATTGTGCATCACATGACTAACACAGCATGCAGGGCAGAGTCAGTACACAGTCGGAGGGAAAACCCCTAGAATGTCTAGGTGTTTCAGAGGCCTGCTGTAGTTACATATGCACCAGGGAACTTAAGTTATTAATTATTTATGTTTATCTATAATTTATTTAACTATATATTTTATTTTTATGATTTAATAATTCAATTCTCAATTGTTAACTTCATATTATTTCTATATTATAAAAAATATTAATTATTTAAAATCACATCATGGATATACTGTTTTTGAAAATAGTGTAAAGATTTTAAATTGTAATTTTAGATTAATGCTTAATGCACATGCTCAATATTAATTTACATTTATAATATCGTATTATATTCATAAGTGTTATTGCTTAGTAGTATATTTTAATAATTATATTTAAAATTTAATAAAGTTTTAATAATTATATTTTTTACGCACATACTGTAATATCAAGCACAGTAATATATACATTTTTGTTATGCTGTCACTGTTTTGATAATAGATTCATTTGTCAATAATATAAAAATAAACTGTGCTATATGTATTTTTTGTTCGTCCATTTTTCATATATTATGTGTGCACCTAATATAAATATGTAAAATCTTTTTTATTTCTTCTAATGCGTATAAATTATGCTTTAAGAGCAACTTCGCACATTCACTCTGGCACCTAGTCCCCTTGATTGCTCAAAGCTGTGTTTTAGCGTAAGCTAGAAGGATTCATTGGTGTTAGGATAAGCTATTCTGCCGCCATTTCTCAAACATTCGCAAACAGTCGAACCAAGCGTTTCAGGTGCTATGGCGCCCAATTAATAATAACGCATAGGAAAAAATCATGCAGGTAAAGACATTTACAGGTTCTTCCTCTGGGGACGTTTTGGCCCAAGTCAAGGCCGAAATGGGCCCAGACGCTGTTATTCTTGGTAACAGAACCTATCGTAAAAATGGCGTTATCTGTCATGAAATTACGGCAGGTGTTGAGCGGCAGACACGTGCCCCAGCTTCTGCCGAAGGCGATTCGTTCTCTGGCTGGGGTGAATGGCGCAAAGAATGGTTGCAAATTAAAGAACAACTCTTTGCCTTAATGAAGCCAGCCATCCAAATGAGTCGTTTGACCCCAAGACAACGTGTGGCCCTTGAATATTTACAACGGGAAGGGGTCAGTGACGTAGTGTCCCTAGAACTCTACAAACGGCTGCTGGCAGCTCCAGGCTCATCTATACTCGAATGTCTCAGCGAAATGGTGCACATTAAGGCCTTTAGTCTCACCGATTGGCCACAGCATATCCAAATGGTTGTCGGACCATTTGGCAGTGGCAAAACCAGCACCGCCTTACGGTTTGCGCTGCTTTTGCGCAAATTAACTCCAGGCATACGTCTTGCATTCATTAATACGGACTGTCTGCGCGGCAATGGCCGTATTCTTTTAAGGCATTGGGCTGAACTCTCCAATTTCATCTATTTGGAGGCTGCCGATGCCGAAGCCATGCACACCATCCTAAGTAAAGCTGCCGGCCTTGATCTCATTTTGATCGACACGCAAGGTTTGGCTCAAGGGCAAAATTTGCCCCAAATTTTGAAAAACTTAGGCCTCATGACTGAGGATATTGCCATCCACCTCACCTTAGCTCCTTTCGCCAACCCAGTGCAGATCCACGAATTTTTAAATCGCTATAAAACCGGGCTGCCCACAAGTTTAGTTTGGACCAAACTTGATGAAGCAGTAAGCTTTGGCAACATTGTCAATGTTTCTTATGAGGCAGAATTGCCCATCTCGGCTCTATCCTTTGCAGGGGAACTGCAAGAGAGTCTCTGCCCGGCAACTGAGCCGCTCGTTTGGCGACTCGTTTTTAAAAGACAAATACCCGGCCATTAGGTCGGTTACGTAGCTCTGGGGTATGCAATGAGCGGCAATTTACCACTTGTCTTTTCAGTAACTAGCGGGAAAGGTGGCGTTGGCAAAACCAATATCACCGTAAATCTCGCTTATTGCCTGGTGCAGATGGGCAAACGCGTTATTGTGATTGACTCTGATTTAGGTTTGGCCAATGTCGATGTGATTCTGGGCCTCACTCCGCAAAAAAATCTCTTTCATTTGTTCCACGAAGACATTAGTTTGCGCGAAATCTTGTGTCCTACACCTTACGGCTTTTCTATTTTACCAGCTTCCTCAGGCATGGCAGAAATGTTAAGTCTATCTACCGGGCAAAAACTTGAATTGCTCGAAGCCGTTGATGAATTTGATGAAGAGGTTGATTACCTCATTGTCGACACTGGTGCAGGCATTAGTGATAATGTCTTATATTTTAATATGGCAGTACAAGAACGTCTTATTGTAATGACCACAGAGCCAACTTCCCTCACAGATGCTTACGCTCTGATTAAAGTCTTAAAGATGAATCATGGCGTAGAACATTTTTGTGTCTGCGTGAACATGGCGCCAGATGCAGCACAAGCTAAAACAGCGTTTAGCCGTCTGTATCAAGCCTGCGATCATTTTTTAGAGGGCGTATCTTTAGATCTAGTTGGCGTTGTGCCCAAAGATGGAAATGTTCGCCAAGCCGTAGTAAAACAAAAACCCATTTGCGATCTCAATCCTGGATCACCAGCAGCTAAGGGCTTGATGAATTTAGCTGTCAACGTTTCTGAATGGCAATTACCTGAAATGCTTGATGGCAATATCAAATTCTTCTGGAAAAAATTATTGTTCCATTAATCCATACTTTTTAAGAGTACTTTATGAGCTTAAGCAGCGCCGCACCTGCAAGCAAAATATCTTGGAGATCATTTTTTCTTTCTGATATTAAGACACATTTTAGTTGATTGACGAGAAAATCTTCAACAAGAGTCGCTGCAAAACTTACTTTTGTAATAACATGCTAAATTCTTACAGATTTTTCACAAGAAAATTCAACAAGCTTTCAAGTTTTAACTAGAGTTTACTGGCTCTTGTATCTTAAATAACGGGCAGAGGATTCAACACAAGGCATTTAAGAGTTAAAAAAACTCAAAGATCTTGATTCTGCATACAAGAACTATGTTTCGCAAAAGCCGCGTTATTTGCAGTTTCGCTCTCTTAAAGATAAATAAATTGCAATTGGTATCGACATGTATATAAATTAGCTGCTCTGTATCGCAAGATTTAAAAGCGCGAATATACACCGTGCCAACGCAACACCTACGCTTTTTATTATATGTTCCGTTCTCGTTGGCTAGCCTCCTATATACATGAGTCCGATGTGCAGTATTTGCGGTTTAGCTGCTACCAGCCTGTGTAGACAAAGCAATGTTATAGTGTATTGTCGCTTGCTGCGCTTAATCTTAATACTTACGGAGGCAGCGTTTTCTCATGATGGTACTTAGAGACTACACGCTGAATGTTTATGAAAAGCCATGCTGCTAATGATGAGCGCACTTCACCCTGGGAAATTTTTGAAAGCGGTAAAGTCCCTTGGACCAAATTTTCACCTCAAGAGCAAGAAGAAATTGTGCGCCACTATGCTCCGCAAATTCGCTTTCTAGCCCTCCGCCTCAAAGCTCGTCTCCCCCGTAATATTGAACTCAGTGAAATGATCAGTTCCGGCACTTTGGGTTTTATGGAAGCCCTCGGCAAGTTTAAGCCTGAAATGGGCATCCGCTTTGAAACCTATGCCGAAAACCGCATTCGCGGCGCCATGTTGGATGAATTACGCCGCCTAGATTGGTTCCCTAGATCCCTGCGACAAAGGGTACGCACTCTTGATGAAGCAATCCATAAATTTGAAGATGACAATGCCCGCCAACCCACAGAGGAAGAGTTAGTAAAGCTAACAGGCTTGGAATTAGATGATGTGCGCCAAGGTTTGGAAGCCCTGCAAAATCAACTATGGCTATCCCTAGATACCATTGAAAACTCTGTGGCCGCGGAAGCTCCTGTGAGTGGTGGTGAACCATACGCCCAAACCATACGTAAAGAGCTTGTGGAACGTGTTGCCCCTCTGCTGAACCACCTAACCTCGCGCGAAAGATTAGTCTTGTCGCTCTACTATGCTGATGGCATGAACATGCGCGAGACAGCCGAAATTATGGGCATCACTGAAGGCCGCGTCTCGCAACTGCATGCCCAAGCCTTGACACGGCTGCGCCGCGACTTCATAAAAAACTATGGCGAAAATGCGCATGAGTTATAGTCATGGCAACAAGATTAGCTCTCTTTAGGCAGTGTACCGTATAGGTACGCTGCTTCTTTTTTTATTGGAGGTTTAAAGAACTTTAAAGATTTAGTTTATGTTGACAAGCTATGTACAGGTCAATATACTTTTCTTGCGTAATATCTAGAAAATTATATTATATATTTTAAAAACAATGTATGTTTTCAAAGTATTACTTGAAGTAATTGTCGCTCATATTGCAATAATTAAACAGTATGGTTTGCTCTAAACAACTGTGCACTGCCACATATAAAAGCCATAACGCTCCTAGTTAGCTGTAGTATCAATCTTGCAGTGCAATGCTTGCAACCCCATAGCGAATTAGCTAAAATATTTTTTTTGCCTTTAAAATTTATGACTCCACCACTCTGCAGCATTTGCCTTTCTTTGATAATAATAGGTTAATAAGATCATATTCCTATTTTTCTCGATTACTACCCGTCCCTTTATATATACTTATTTTGTCAGCGAGGTCTTCGATTAGTTGGAGAGATACGACAAGTTTACTCTGTGATCACTGTGCTTATCCTTCTAATTTTACTCAATAATAAACATTTTGTTCATCCTTCAATTTTCTTAAACTGACGATCCCGATTCATGGCTCTGAAGGAGAGATCGAATGCCTTTTAACCCTAATATGAAAGTTCTCATTGTAGATGATTTTTCCACCATGCGCAGGATTGTGCGAAACATCTTGAGACAGCTTGGCATTGCCAATGTTGTTGAAGCCGATGATGGCACCACTGCTTGGGATATTTTAAACCGGGAAAAAATTGATTTTATTGTCTCAGATTGGAATATGCCCAAAATGGCAGGTATTGATTTATTGCGCAAAGTAAGAGCTAGTGAACAATTTGCTAATTTACCTTTTTTGATGGTCACAGCTGAAGCTCAACAAGAAAATATTATCGAAGCTGTACAAGCCAAAGTTTCCAATTATATTGTTAAACCCTTTACAGCAGAAACTTTGAAACAAAAAATTGATAAAATTTTCCCCTAAGAGTATTCGTAAGGTACGGGATCATCTAAGTTTTGAAATTTTTTTTGCTTTTAGGTCATAAACCCTGAGTGTGGGTTGTGTAGGCCAAGGCGGCACAGGCTGCATTGGCCTGATGCTTCTTTAAGGTAGCGAAATGTCTCAAGAGTCAGGTTCCGATACGCAAGTGCGGCAAGAATCAGCCGCCCCCACTGTAGAGGTTGCTTCCGAGGCCAATCTGCCGGCTCAGACGGAAAAATCTGCCGCCAAGAGCAAGGTGGAACTCGACATTGAGGATGCACCGTTTCTCAAGGAAGAGCCGTCCGCTGCCAAAGCGCCAGATGGCAGCCAGCCCAAAGAAGAAGAGGATGAGGCTACACTCGCCAAAAAAAAGAAAAAAAAGCGTCTGATCATTATAGGGGCAGCAGCCCTTTTAGTCTTAATTATTGCAGCAGTTGTGGCTTTTTTTCTTTTAAAAGGCGAACCTCCAGCCCCTCCACCCCCATCCGTAGAAGAACTAAAGCCCAATGTGATAGTTGTACCGTCCAAACCCACTGTTAAAACTCTGCCTGATGTGGTACGCGACTTTGACCTGTTCATTATTCCAGTAGGTGAAAACACACCTACAACTAAATTTTTGGTCTGCAAATTCTCTGCAGTTTCCAAAAGCCCTGCCATGAATAATGAACTAGATCATAAAATGCTCGTCCTACGTGATGCCATTTATTTTTATCTCCGCGGCAAAGATCCGGCCTTCATTCTTGATGTAAGTAATGCGGCTGAACTTAAGCATGATCTCGTCGATATTTTGAATGATTATCTTCAACGGGCCAAACTTGATGATGTGTTGCTTGACAGTTACCTAGCTTACTAGTTGTACAGGTCACAGTTATGAGTGTAGACACCACCATTGCCGTGCTTTGGGCCCAAACAACCCTTGGCACCCAGTTCGCGCATGCCGCCCAAGTAGGTCCCCATGCGCAGGCGGCTATGTCACGTCTGTTAGCCCTTGAAACGGCCAAGCAGGAGCAGCATGTAATTGAGAAAAGTTCAAAATCGGAAAAGACAGGTGTAAACAAAGATGGGGGCCGTAAACAGCAACAGCACTTTGGCAGCCGCCATCGGCAACGGCAGCAGGAAAAACTTCCTGAAGATGAACGCATCCAAGCTGCCACGCCCTTCACAGGAAATCTTTTAAACGTCAAAGTGTGACTGTTATACGGCTAGCTTAACGGCTCTCTTTACCTCCATGTGCAACCTGTTGAAACAGAAAGCTTGTGAATACTACTGTTCTCATACTGCTCGTCTTAATTTCTTCGCTACTAGAACTCTGTGTTTTAGTGGGCGTGCTCTTTTTTTATCGTCGGCTCAAAAATTCTGAACGTCTCATGAATATGTTGCACGAAAATCAAAATGATCTTTTGCAACGCATTGAGATGAATGCACGCTTGGAACACGAAATTGTCGCAACATTTGGTCAACGACAGGTTGAGCTTGAAGAATTAAACACCAAGCTTGAAGATCGGGCACAAACCTTGCGACGTTTACTTGAACAAGCCGAAGGTATTAGTCGTTCACCCCAATTTTTGCGTGAAATCATTTTAAATGGTCGCAAAAAAGGTTTAAGTACCAAACAAATTGCACGCAATGCTGGTTTGAGTATTGATGAAGTAGAATTAATTTTAGCCCAAAACGTTCCCTCCTAACACACCCGCTAATGCTTCTTGGCAAATCTCCCCACGATAATTTTGGTCATTTCTATTGCCGCGCCTTGAGCCACTTCTTTGGGTAATGGCTTGATGGTTTTGCCATAGGTCATTAACCCCAACCGCATGCGCGTACTGCCGCGGATATGGCGATTTGAAATGGTGGCAAGTTGCGTGTGTTTGTCATCGCGTTCCTTGGCAATATCACGTTCCACCAGCAAGAGATCATAGATTAAGGCGCCCAATCCCTCCCCCTCCACGACCGTCTGCACTCCATAGCCTTTGGCAACAGCTCGTCGGCAACTTGTCTCGGTCGCTTCCCCCGCATGAATCACTGACACTTGCACAATTCCTTCGGCTTGGGCTGGTGTGTCTACTAAGTCAAAGCCCTGTCTTTCAAGGGTAAGATCTAAGGCCTGGCTAAGGGTTGCAGCCCAAGGACCTTGCACATTCAAATAAATAAGCGCTGGACTTGTGGCGTGCTTGGGCCACGGTCTACTATCAGGCACATGGATGAGACAAAAGCTTTCTACTTCGTGGTCTTGTCTAGTATACCAATATGCAAGGCATCCAAAGATAAGACAACAGCATCCAACAAAAAGCCACATCTTTCTATCTGCCAAGTGCATGTAAACTCCTTTTCCAAGCATCTTTAGGTGTAACCCTTGATTGTTAAGAAGCCTGCTGCTTAAAATTTCCAAGCTTATCTTATCTTGGCTTTATCAGTTTCTGCAGTATTCTTTTGTGAGGAAGACCACTCCATGTCACAAGACCTTATCATTGTTGAGTCGCCTGCCAAAGTCAAAACCATCAGTAAGTTTTTGGGCCAAGGCTATATGGTACACGCCAGTAAAGGGCATATACGCGATTTACCCAAAACTACTTTAGGCGTGGATGAGGCGCATGATTATGCTCCACACTATGAAATTTCAAAAGACAAGGAAAAGGTCGTAGCAGAACTTTGCAAGGCTGCAGCCAATGCTAAAACAGTCTATCTAGCCCCTGACCCAGATCGTGAAGGTGAAGCCATTGCCTGGCATGTGGCCCAGATCATTCAGGATAAAGCCCAGGATATCAAACGCATTGAGTTCAATGAAATTACGGCCAAAGCCGTTAAAGAAGCCTTAACACATCCCCGAGCACTCAACTATGATCTGATTGATGCCCAACAGGCAAGACGCGTCCTGGATCGCTTGGTCGGCTATAAAATTTCCCCTTTGCTGTGGAAAAGCATTAAACGAGGCATTTCTGCAGGGCGTGTGCAATCGGTAACCTTACGGTTAATTGTAGAACGGGAGAGGGAACGCGCAGCTTTTAAACCCGAAGAATATTGGGTCTTTTGGGCTACTTTAGAAGCCCAAATCCCGCCACCCTTCAGGGTACAATTGCAAAAAATAGCCGATGTCAAAGCTGCGATCAATAATGGTAATGATGCGGAGGCTCTTTTACAAAGACTTAAAGGGCAACCCTTTCAAGTGGCGAACATTGAAACCAAACAACGTTCCCGCAAGCCCCAACCACCCTTCATCACATCCACCTTACAGCAAGCAGCCAACCAACGCTTTAGTTATACGGCGAAACGCACCATGAGCATTGCGCAAAAGCTCTATGAAGGGGTGGAACTTAAGGGCCGCGGTCTCACAGCCTTAATTACCTACATGCGTACAGACTCAACGCGCATTGCTGCTGAGGCCAAAGAACTCGCCAAAGAGTTCATCATCAAAAACTATGGGCAAGAATTCATTCCAGAAAAACCCAATGAATACAAGATGAAAAAATCGGCCCAAGATGCCCATGAAGCCATTCGCCCAACCGATATTAATTTGACCCCCCAAATGGTCAAAGATTCCCTCACACCAGAGCTTTATAATCTCTATAATCTCATCTATACGCGCTTTATAGCCTCCCAAATGGCGGCTGCTAAGATCGAAGACACCATCATATGGTGTAGTTGCCTTGAAACTTTGTGGCGGGCCCATGGTGAACGTGTACTCTTTCCAGGCTTTCTCAAGGTCATGCCGAAAAATGCGACCCAAAGTGATGACATTGTGGATCTGCCTAAACTTACTGTTGGCCAAAGTCTCAAGTGCTTAGAAATGCCTGCCGAACAAAAATTTACGCAGCCACCTGCCCGCTATAGTGAAGCTTCCATTGTCAAAGAGATGGAAGAAAATGGTATTGGGCGCCCCTCTACCTATGCTACTACGGTCTCAACGCTCTTAGATCGAGCCTATATTGAAGTAAAAGATCGACATATCATCCCCACAGATTTAGGCTGTGTGGTCACAGATCAATTGGTCGAAAACTTTCCCCAATTGATGGATGTGAATTTCACAGCCCAGATGGAAGAAAATCTCGATAAAATAGCGCTCGGCGATGAAAATTGGGCTGACTAACCGTTAAAACTAAAAATTTTAACGGAGCAGAAAACCCTTTACATCTTGCAAAAGGTGTAAACTCAACGTTAAATGCTTTGAATCCCTAAAGCCTTACCCCTAAACAGTAATCTGAAAAGATCAGCTGAAGATATTTCTTAAGGTGCGAAAGCAAAAAAAACGTAAGGATGGCATAAGGTGAAAGAAAAGCGGATCAGATTAATGCCAAGATCCGTCCTAAGTGCTAGTACAATGGGTGTTTAGCAGGGAAACTCCTAAACTTGGGCCCCCAAGCAAGGAAGACCTCCAACGACTATCTCCTTGAGGGAGAGTAAAGCAGGAAGCTTAAGCCTGAAGAAAAATGTTGCGCCAAGATTATTTGGCTGAAGATATAGTCTGCGCTCATGTGAAAGCATGAGAGGTCTGCAAGAAAATTGTAAGACTGCGTTAAAAGTTGCGTTTTAACGTGAACAACAGAGAGATAGTTAAGTTGTAACTTGCTATTCTCAATGAGCGGTTAAACTCTTACAACAGTTTAGTGCTAATTTTAATCCCAGTCTTGAGGCTGCCGCTAAAAATATGAAAAGCGTCAAACAGGGTATTGATGCAAAGCTCAATTGCCCTGATTGCGGTAAGCCTTTAGTTATCAAATTCGGCAAGGCAGGCAGTTTTCTTGCCTGTTCTAGCTACCCAAAATGTCGTTTTACAAGTAATTATACACATGCTGATGACGGTAGTGTGCAGATTGTAGAGCGGACTCACGAAGAACAAGTTGCCGTAGGGCAATGCCCCAAATGTGGTAAAGCGCTGGTGGTGAAAAAATCCCATGCCGGGAGTCGCTTCATTGCCTGTACAGGCTATCCTGATTGTGACTATGTCCAATCTTTTTCAACAGGTGTAATCTGTCCCAAATGCAAAGTGGGAGAATTGGTTGAACGCAGCAGTAAAAAAGGCAAAGTATTTTACTCTTGCAACACCTATCCTGCCTGTGATTTTGCCCTCTGGAATAGACCTGTGCCTGGCACATGCCCCAACTGTGGTGCAACTTACTTATTGGAAAAAAGAAGTCGCAGTGGTACCAAACTCTTGTGCCCCAATAAAGAATGTGGTTATGTCCAAGAGGTTGAAGAAGAGAGCGATTCAGCTGACTAGCTATTTTTGAGGTTAAGATGACAACTGGCAACCTGCAAAATTTAGATTGGCGGATCAATGAATTATTGGCAGCTAATACGCCCTGCGTGCTCTTAACAGTTTTGGAAACCCAAGGCTCGGTGGCCCGCAAAGCAGGAACCAGGGCTATTTTTACGCCGGCTGGTCTCGAGGGGACGGTAGGTGGCGGATTATTTGAAGCAAGGCTCTTGGAAGAAGCTAGTCTCAGTCTACGCACGCAAACAACCCGCCTCTTTACCTATACAGGTGGCGATGATGCTGGGCGGGGTAAACGCGTATCCCTCTGTGAAGTTTTGTCACAAAGCAGTAAAAGATTATTTTACTTAGCAGCGCAGTCTATTCAAGCCTCTTTACCTGGAGCCTGGCTGCTCGATGTGACTAACCCGACTAAACCCAAACGCAGCTTACTCTTAGCTCATAAGCCCCTGGTTGTGCCCACAGATTGGGAGTCTTTACAAGCTACCCAGTTAGTAAGTGTGGAAGAGGCCCGCCTCAGCACTCTGTTACAAAAAACCGGTGGCAAAGCGCAAATCTTAAAAGAAAATGGCGTGCACCTTTATGTGGAACCCTTAAAAATTCCGCCAACCCTCTTACTTATTGGCGGTGGCACTGTAGCCCTAGAAACAGCTACTTTGGCTGCCCACTGTGGGTTTGTGGTGGATGTAGTCGATTCAAGGCCCGATTTTGCCACCAAAGAACGCTTTCCCATGGCTCGCCACGTGCAACATCTTCCTGAACTTAGCGATCTCGTCAAAGCGCTCAAGATCAGTCAAGCCCATTATGTGGTCATCATGACCCATAGTCACGAATTGGATCTCATGGCGCTTGCGCAAATTTTAACGAGCCATGCCGCTTACATTGGCATGCTTGGCGGCAGCGCCAAGCGGCAGCTGATTTTCCAGGCCTTACGCCAAGAAGGTATCCCCCAAACGGAGTTAGCCTGTGTCCACACCCCTGTTGGTCTCAATATTGGGGCTGAGACGCCAGCTGAAATTGCTGTTGCTATTGTGGCAGAAATCTTGGCCCAACGTACAGGCACCCTTGCCCAATTGCGTGCCCAAAGTTAATTGGAAGTTATTTAGCATTGAACGGCAGATGCGCTAGTAGTATAGCGCATTCTGCCTTTTTTATATTATGCGTGCGTAAATAATTATACCAGTACTAGTAAAACGGAACAGAAATTGATAAGTTTTAAAATCCTGCGCTTTAAGAACTTGATTTAAAAATCTATATATACGCTTTTTACATAACATAATGATTTGCTGCTCTATACTCGAAGATTTTTGCAACAACTTTATTTGAATTCAAACCATGCACTATAATTTTGTATATATTGCTATATTATAAGTTATATAATTGTTATAGCGTAGTTAAGCTTATCTTTAATATTAATTGTTGATATTAAGTACGTTATTAACATATTTATATTTATAGTATTATATAGGTAAAGTAAGTTTTAGATTTTAAATATCTTAGATTAAAAGATATTATCTTTACTATGCTGTAATATAACTTTATAGACTTCCATTTGAGTCTAGAAGTTATAATCTCTAAAATTCCTAGAAAATCATGTCTCTATCAGTATATCACTTAAGATATGAAGCTTGGGCCTAAGCGAAGCACCTCTTGACTTGATTTTTAAGCCCGTGTTGCTTAAAGCTATACTTTCAATTGAGCAATTGGCTCAAAAAAATTTGCATTGGCGTGCTTATGTTAGGACTTAAGGCTTTTTGTGGCGTGCTTTAAGATCTTGCGCACCATCTAAAGTTTTAACGTGTCTCTGCGCAAAATCTTTTCACTCTCATATTCTGCTTCTTAAGATGTGCCACAATATTTGCTTGAAATTTTTGAACAAGATATTAAATTTTGCTTTATTAAATGTAATAGTAGGATCAAATGCTAGTATAACTTTGTAGCCAAATTATAAACTTGAAAATATATTTTTATGATTTTTATCTATTGAAGTATAAATATGTTCTATTGATAAAAATAGATATGTGTAATTTAATATTTTTACATATTATAAATATTGATCTAGGAGATTATTTAACATATTTTAAAAACAAAAAGAGAGAAAAAATGCATTTAACAACTTTTTAGTAAGGTGATCACAGACTGCTGTCTGTTTAATCAATTCTTTCAAGAATCATCTTGGTGTTCTTTTTGGTAAGAGAACACTTTCCTATTTTGCTCTATGTACTGTAAAAAGTACGCTTTTCATCGTTTTGCAAGCAGTAAACATCCAAAACTTGTAATACAAGAAACGATAAGGGAGTAATCCTCCTGCACAACATTGACTGTTGTGGTTGCTGCGCTAGGAGAATTTATGAAGTTAAAAGTGTCCTTTGTGCTTCTTTTGTGCTGCGTGACCTTGCTTTTGGTAGGTTGCGAAGAAAAAGAAAAACAATCTGCGGCAACACCCCCACCGCCACCGCCAGTGGCTGTAGTAGAGGTCAAGGCGCAAGATTTTCCCTGGCCAGCCGAATTTCAAGCGCAGACCTCAGGTTCCAGGGCTGTAGAAGTGCGGGCGCGGGTGCAAGCCATTATCCAAAAGCGCATGTATGAAGAAGGAGACTATGTCAAAAAAGGTCAGTTGCTCTTTCAACTTGAACGTGATCAATATGAAGCGCAGATGCAACAGGCTGAAGCCCAATATCACAATGCAGAACGCGAATGGCGACGTGTGAAACCCCTGTATGAAAAAAATGCCGTCTCGCAAAAAGAGCGGGATAATGCCCAAGCTGCCTATGATACAGCAAGGGCCGGTTTACGTTCTGCACGCATCAATTTAGATTATTGTCAAGTTGTGTCACCAGTATCAGGATATAGCAGTAAAGAAAATTATACTGAAGGAAACTTAGTTAGCAATAATTCTCTTTTAACATATGTGAATCAAACCAATCCCATGCACATTGACTTTGCTATTGCTGCTCCTGAACGGATGCGTAGACAACAATTAGCAGCAGAAGGACGATTAATTTTTCCACCAAATGGAAAATATAAGGCAAAAATTCGTTTATTAGATGGCAAGATGTATAATGAAGCTGGAGAAGTAACATTTATTGATAGTCAAGTACAAGCTGATACTGGTGTCATCAAAGCTCGTGCAGTTTTTGATAATAGTAAAGGCGCTATTATGCCAGGTCAATATGTACGTCTCTACATGGAAGGCGATATTTTAAAACAAGCTATTTTAATACCGCAAAAGTGTGTGACCATTACGCAAAAAGGTGCAATGGTTATGGCTGTAGATAAAGATAATGTAGTCAAGATTATGCCTGTCAAAATCAGTGAAAGTATTGGCAAAAATTATCTTGTTGATAGTGGCTTAAATGGCGGAGAACGTTTAATTACTGAAGGTCTCATCAAGGCCCGCCCAGGCCAAAAGGTCACCATCACCCCAACCTTAGCTGAACAACAAGCAGCTAAAGCCAAAGGCAAATAGGTGATCATTAATGGCCGCTTCTGTAAAGCCTAATCTGTTTTTGCGTCGCCCAGTACTTTCTGCAGTCATCTCCATTGTTATTACCTTAGTCGGCGCCCTAGCTCTCAAAGCCTTACCCATTGCCCAGTATCCTGATCTCGTGCCACCCACAGTCAATATTCAGGCAAGCTACCCAGGAGCCTCAGCTGAAACAATTGCATCCACAGTGCTAGCTCCCCTTGAGGTCAACATCAATGGTGTTGAAGGCATGCTCTATATGTCCTCAACCGCAGCCTCAGGCTCTGGCTCTGGCTCCATCAATGTGTACTTTGCTCTGGGCACCAACCCAGATATGGCCTTGGTTAATGTCAATAACAAGGTAAATTTAGCCCAAACTTTATTGCCGGAAAGTGTCCGCAGACAGGGCATTAGCGTAGTCAAGCGCTCGCCCTCAATGTTGCAGGCCTTTTCCTTTCTCTCCCCAGATGGCCGCTATGATGCCACCTATATCCACAATTGGATGAACATCAACGTGGTGGATGAATTAAAGCGCATTGAAGGGGTCGGTGACTGTTCGGTCTTTGGTTCCATGGATTACTCCATGCGTATTTGGCTCTATCCAGATAAACTCGCCAAATATAAGCTCGCCCCCCAAGAAATAGCTAATGCCATCAATGAACAAAGTTCGCAGTTTGCCCCTGGTCGCCTTGGCGATAACCCTGTGCTCAAAGACACAGAACTCTCCTGGCAAATTGACACTTTGGGGAGATTACTGACGCCCGAGCAATTTGGCGAAATTATCATTCGCACAGGCGATGATAGTGCCATGTTGCGCTTAAAAGATGTTGCCCGTATTGAACTTGGCGCCAAAGATTATTCTGTGAGCTCGACCTATAATGGAAGTGTTGCCCGCATGGGCGCAGTCTATTTATTGCCTGGCGCCAATGCTATTGCCACAGGCGAACGTGTCAAAAAACGTTTGGCTGAAATCTGTGAAACTTTGCCTGATGGCTTACAATATATGCAAGTTGTCGATACCAATGATTTCGTCATGGAATCAATTAAGGAGGTTATTCATACTCTCTTTGAAGCTATCGGACTTGTTTTTATTGTAGTATTCGTCTTTTTACAAAATTGGCGAGCGACATTAATACCCTGTATTGCTGTGCCGGTATCCATTATTGGCACTTTTGCAGGTATGTATGCATTAGGGTATTCCATTAATACTCTGACATTATTTGGTCTCGTGCTCGCCATTGGTATTGTTGTTGATGATGCTATTGTAGTCCTTGAAAATGTCGAACGCATCATGACAACTGAGCATTTGCCACCCAAAGAAGCTACAGCTAAGGCAATGAATGAGGTAACAGCACCTGTTATTGCCATTGTGTTAGTGTTGTGTGCAGTATTTATTCCTGTATCGTTTATGGGTGGTCTGGCAGGGCAAATGTATAAACAATTTGCCATTACCATTTCTGTATCTGTTGTCTTATCTGGAGTCGTAGCCTTAACCTTAACACCTACGTTATGCATGTTGCTCTTAAAGCCACATGATCATAACTATGTACCATCTAAAGGTTTTGCTTATTTTAATATCTTATTTGAAAAAATGACTAACGGCTATTTACATGCCGTGAAATTTATTAAAGATTCAGCACTTAGATCCATGATTCTCTTTGGTCTGTTAATTTGGGGAATTTTCTGGTTTAACAAAGTTATTCCCACAGGACTTGTGCCCAATGAAGACCAAGGTTACACCATTGGTATGTCTATTCTGCCTGATGGTGCCTCGATTGCGCGTACAGAAACCATGGGACATGTTGTGAGTAATTATCTCATGGGTTTACCTGGCGTTGCTGCAGCAGCCTGTATCCATGGTATTGATATCACAACTATTTCGGTAAAAAGCAATTACATGACTTTCTTTACGACCTTGGATCCTTGGAGCAAGCGTCAAGATAAGAGTCTCGCCGATACTGCGATTACCCAGAAAGCCATGGCTTTAAATTTCATGCAACCTGAAGCCATTGTGCTGAACTTCTCACCTCCCCCCATTCAAGGCATGAGTACCACAGGTGGCTTTGAAGGCTACTTACAAATGCGGGGTGCTGGCTCACTCTATGATCTAGAAGCTATGGCTAATAAAGTCATCCAAGAAGCCATGAGCAGAAACCCCGATGGTAGCCCCAAATATCCGGCCATTGGCATGGTGCGCAATCTATTTTCAACCAGTGCGCCGCAACTTTTTGCCAATCTCGATCGGGAACGCTGCAAGGCCATGGGGATTCCCATATCCGATGTCTTTAGTGCCATGGGCGCCACCTTTGGCCAAACCTATGTCAATGATTTCAACTACTTAGGCCGCACCTTCCAGGTCAGAATGCAAGCTGACGTCAATTATCGTATGCTTGCCGACTCTTTGCATGATGTCTTTGTCAAAACACAACAAGGCGAAATGGTACCTTTGTCGGCCATTTTAACCCTTGAACGGCGCACAGCTCCCCAAGTCGTAGAACGTTATAATGCTTTCCCTGCAGCCCATATTATGGGGACACCCCAAGCTGGCTTTGCTTCAGGCGATGCCTTAAACCAAATGGAAGCTGCAGCCAAAGCTGTCTTACCTACAGATTTTAGTTTGGGTTGGGTCGGTTCTTCACTCCAAGAAAAGATGGCCTCAGCTGATACCACGCTTATTTTTGGCTTGGCCCTCCTCATGGTCTTTCTGATCCTAGCTGCGCAGTATGAATCTTGGTCCCTACCTTTGGCCGTACTCACAGCTGTACCTTTTGGCGTGTTTGGTGCCTTGCTCGCCACCTGGGGCCGTGATCTCTCCAATGATGTCTATTTCCAAGTAGCCCTGATCACATTGATCGGTTTAGCTTCCAAGAACGCCATTCTCATTGTGGAATTTGCCGTTGAATCTTGGCGTGGCGGTCGCAGTCTCGATAGTGCGGCCATGCATGCTTCTAAATTACGTTTTCGTCCCATTATCATGACCTCGCTAGCCTTTATTTTAGGTGTAGTACCTCTAGCTATTAGCACTGGTGCTGGCGCGAACTCTCGTCATGCTATTGGTACAGCTGTTATTGGTGGTATGCTCGCAGCTACTTGTATTGCCACTTTATTTATCCCATTCTTTTTTAAGGCAATTATGAGTATTTCCCTAAAACTACAGGGTAAAAAAGATCCTACTGCCAATAATAAATTTGACGATGATATTTAGGAGAATGCATGAATTCTTTGCGGTCACTCATTGTTCTCTGTTGTGTAACAAGTATGTTAGTAGGTTGCTCACTAGCACCTAAATATGAACGCCCCCAATTTGATATGCCTAAATCTTGGCGCAAGGTAGATCTAGGTAAGCCACCTCTACAAGTAGATTGGTGGGTACGCTTTACTGATCCAGTCTTAACTACTCTCATTAATGAAGCCTTAAAGCACAATCACGATTTGGAAATTTCTCTCGCTAATATTCGCTCAGCTGCAGCGCAAGCTGGCGTGAGTTCCGCAGCCCTCTTCCCCCAAGTGACAGCCCAAGGCTCGGCCCAAGGTCAATTGGTCTCAAATCGTACAGCGAACGCTGCCTTTGATAATCCGGGCATGAGTCAAGAATTTACCTCGCACCAAGGCACCTTCAATGCCAGCTGGGAATTGGATTTCTTTGGCAAGATCCGCAACCAATACACCATGCTGACCGATGTCTTAATGAACACGGTCATAAGCCATGAAGCTAAACGCTTAAGTATCGCAGCCCAAACCGCCAAGACCTATTTTGCCCTGCTAGCCGCTGATATGCAGTTGGAAACGGCCAGACGGACATTGAAGACCCGGGAAAAGGCTTTAGGCATCTATACAAGTCGCTATGAACAAGGCGATATTACAGAATTAGATTGGCAACGGGCGCGGGCTGCAGTGGAAACAGCTAGGGCCCAGCTCCATCAAAGTACCATTGCTGTGGATAATGCCGAAGCAGGCCTTGCGGTGTTACTCGGTCGCAGCCCACGGGAACTCATGGATAACAAAGTGCCCCGCGGCAAAAGCTTGCGCCATTTACCAGCCCCACCAGTCCTCCCCCAAGGCATACCCTCACAGTTGCTCTTTAGACGACCTGACATTCGCGCTGCTGAATTTTTGATTATGGCCAACAATGCCAATATTGGCGTGGCTCGTGCCAGATTCTTCCCGAGTATTTCTTTAACCGGCATGCTTGGCACCATGAGTGCGTCAGTGACCCACCTTTTTTCAGGGCCTGCAGGCGCTTGGAGTTATGGGATAACTGGCAATGTACCTTTGCTGGATTTTGGCAACAACTGGTACAACTTAAAAGATGCCGAGGCCCGCAAGGCTGCGGCCATTGGCACCTACCGCAAAACGGTCCAGGCTGCGTTCCGCGATATCCGCACATCTTTAACCCAACAAACAGAGACGCGGCATGTTGTCGACAGTATGCAAAGACAGGTCCAAAGCCTACGCCGTGCCGTAGATATTGCGCAATTACAATATGACAATGGCTACACCGACTATTTGACCGTCCTCGATGCTGAACGTGAATTATTTACGGCTGAATTAAGTTATGCTACAGCCCTGCAAAATCGCTTAAATGCCACCGTGGATGTCTGTCAGGCTTTAGGCGGGGGCTGGTTTGATAAAGGCGCAGCACCAGACTTTCCAATTATTGACACAGATAAGTTGATTGAAGCAGAAACGAACGAAAAACTTCCCAAACCTGTACCGCCCAAAAAATAAGTATAAGGCTCTAGAACGCTTATGAGGTAGTGTTCTAGAGCCTTTTTATTTTCTAATCGATTATATTTTAAGTATTTTTGCAAATTATCTTTATAAAATATATCTGCTAATTATATATTAACGTATTAATAATCTTATTATATATTATAGTCTATTATAATATATATTATTTATGTTAAAATACTATCATGTAAATTATTAAGAGATATATTTTTTAAATTATAGCAATTTGTAGTGAATATATAACTTATAAAAATATCATCATAATTTTATTGTATAATACTCAAGAAATATAAATATTAAACTATATAACTATAAACTTTTATAGATAAAGTTATGATATGCTTAATTTAGCGAAATTGTTTTATAAATATATGCTATATTCAATTATCAATGTATAATTTAGCTAATTTAAGATTGCAAAGCTAGCGTGCAGCTTGTTATGGCTATGTATCTAATAATATATTTATAAATTTATTTTTTTTAATTAATCTAGTTATAAAAAGTTGAGTAATTTTTTAGGCTATTTGTAGAAATTCTAGGTCTCATACAAGTTTTCTTGCACCAAGCTAAAAAAGATCTGCTAGGTGTTTTTCTAAAGAAATAAATATAAACGCAAGAAAATTTTTCTAAAGATTTTCTAGGATATACTCTGTTTATGCTTTCCATGTAAATACACGTGTAAAACAATCAGCTTTGAATTTATGTTGTAGTGAAATCATTGATTTTGTTTTTTCGAGCCTTGAGCTTAAAGTTACATACCATATCCCAAAGACACAGCTTCCGTATTTGGGAGCTATTTTGGCCACAAAAAATGCATATCATATATGCATAATAATTATTTTGTACTTTCTTTAAATTATGTCTATATTTTTTCAATAAATATGATAGTTAATAAACTTATTTAGATGATAAATCCCTTGTATATATCTTTTCGCTTGAAAAATTATAATCCCTTAATACACTATTGATATACTATTTATTTTTATATCTTTATTATTTTATCTCAATATAATTTATTTAAATTGTAGTTTTCTAATAATTTGTATATTGTAAATATTATATTTATATAATTAATATTTGATCAAAGTTGATATATCAAGTTGACTAAGTTTAATGTCCAAGATACATAGCGATACAGCTTATAATGCATGACAAATGTTTGTAAACTCTACATAGCTGCAGATAGTTAAACTAATACTTAAAGTAAATTACAGTGCAGAGTGCAAAATTTGTTTTCCAAGGCGCCATGATTGCAAAAGCCTCCCCATTTACTGTAGGGTTAAAAAATCACATAGAACAAATTGTGAAATTAGTTAGGGTTTGTAACTACTTGCATAAAGAGCTTTTCTTATGTTACATTTAGACATGAAACAATATTTTTTATGCCTCACATTGCTACTTTGTGTAGGTTTATTGCAGACAATCTCTTTGGAAACAGCCCAGGCGCAAAAAGCTGTTACTCCATCCAAGAGAATGTTAGTCGCAGCAGCAAACAGGCCTAGAAGATGCCCGCTACCTAGAGCCACAACAACCTGTAATCTTGGCAAAACCAACAACATGGCTGCAGCCAAACAGTTTAACTATCACAGTAGTCGCGCTACTTTTCAACCCCCAGCACGTAATTCATATAGATCTCAACCTAACCAAAAACCACTGCAGAGTATGCCCATAACAGGTAACACCTGGTTTTCTGGCACAGCCAAGTCAAGAGTAGATGCACGCAAAGGTCTCACAGCCAAGGGCTTGCTACAGCAGGCTGTGCGTAACTCTAATACCCATAAATTCACCAAACCCAAAAAGAAAGCTAAGCGCACATCTGATAAATCAGCTGATATTTTGGTTTTGCATTATGACAAATCGGTCAGCTCATGGCGCTCCGATCCCCAGCATACAGCTACTGGTGAAACCATAGCTCTCCAAGGTGAACATCACGTAGGCGCTTATACCAGGCTTGATAACTCGGACTCTTTTGATCTCAGTGCTGGCCCTGAAATTATCATTAAAGAACGCAAACAAAATGAAACCCTCAACAAAATTGATCAACCTGACTCACAACTAGGCGTAGGCATGCATTTTCAATATAAATTTTAAGATTATGATACTCTGTGCGACTCTAATTTCTACACACTTCTTTTCAGTATATTGTGGAGCTCATCAATGAAGGTACTTGTGACAGGTGGTGCAGGGTATATCGGTAGCCACACATGTAAACTCTTAGCCAACCTAGGACACACTGTCATAACCTATGATAACCTTTCAACAGGGCATCGGCAGTTAGTCAAATGGGGCGATTTTATTTACGGCGATATCCGTGATGAAGCGCGTTTACGTTATGCAGTGCACAAATATCAACCTGATGGTCTCATTCATTTTGCAAGCTTTATTTCTGTAGGTGAATCTTGTAGCGACCCAGGTTCATATTATGAAAATAATATTTTGGGTTCTCTAAGGATCATGCAAGTTTTACGGGATGAGGGCGTGCGACCTTTGGTTGTTTCAGGGTCAGCAGCCGTTTATGGACTGCCCGATATGGTACCAGTAGCAGAAACGGCTGCCCTAAATCCCATTAATCCATATGGTCGCACAAAACTCGTCATGGAGTGGATGCTTGAAGATTTTGCCCAAGCGCATAAGCTCCCTTGGCTTGCCTTACGCTACTTTAACGCTGCCGGTGCTGATCCCTCTGCCGAAACTGGTGAATGGCATGAACCTGAAACCCATTTGATTCCCAATGTGCTTACAGCAATCCTAAAAGGACAAAAGTTAAAAGTCTTTGGCACAGATTATCCAACACAAGATGGCACGTGCATTCGCGATTATATTCATGTCAATGATCTAGCGTGGGCCCATGTTTTGGGTTTAAGTTATTTGCTTGAAAACAAGCCCTCAATGAGTATCAATTTAGGTACTGGATCTGGGGTCTCGGTAAAAGAGATTATTCGTGCGGTTGAAGAGCTCACAGATAAGAAAGTGCCGTTTTTAGTCATGCCAAGACGCCCAGGCGATCCCGCAAGTCTTGTGGCTGATCCCACCAAAGCCCACAAGATTTTAAATTGGACGCCAGAATTTCTGAATATCAAAGACATCATTGCCACAGCTTTAAATTGGCTATCTCTGCATCAAGAAAATTTGCTACACATATAATTTGATCCAATAATAGCATATAAAACCATACTATTGATTTTTATGTTGTGTAATCATATATATTTCTTAGTATAATTGACTTATTTCTAGCAAAACATAAAATATATTTATTGATTGCACAACATTTTTATATATTTTGAGATTTTACTCTTATTATTTATTTATAAATATTATGTGTCTTTGGCACTGATTTATATCTTTGAGGAGTATCTTGTGAGTAAAAATCAAGATGAGTCAAGAGCTTCAACTACTTCAGATGAAAATAAATCTAGTAAAAAAAATAATTTTATTGTTAATGAAATTATTAATTTTAGAGAGCAATCACCGAATACACAAATTCATACACGTTTCCCTCCTGAACCAAATGGCTATCTGCATTTAGGACATGCCAAATCTATCTGTTTAAATTTTGGCATTGCCGAACAATTTGACGGCTTATGCAACCTGCGTTTCGACGATACCAACCCTAGCAAGGAAGACATAGAGTACGTCAACGCCATCAGAGAAGATGTTAAATGGTTAGGTGGCAAGTGGGATGATCGTGAATATTATGCATCCAACTACTTCGAACAACTCTTTAATTATGCGGTCAAGTTAATTAAATTGGGACGTGCCTATGTTGATGATCTGTCAGCTGATGAGATCCGTGCTGCACGGGGCACGTTGACAAAACCAGGTAAAGAGAGTAGCTGTAGAAATCGCTCTATTGAGGAAAATCTAGAACTTTTCCAAAGAATGCGTGCTGGCGAATTTCCCGATGGCGCTAAGGTGCTCAGGGCCAAAATTGATATGGCTGCGCCCAATATCGTCATGCGGGATCCCACTCTCTACCGTATTCGCCATGCCGAGCATCAACGCACAGGCAATACATGGTGTATTTATCACATGTATGATTTTGCCCATTGTATTTCTGATTCAATAGAGGGTATTACCCATTCATTATGTACCTTAGAGTTTGTGAACAATAAGGAATTATATGATTGGATTTTAGATACTCTCGGCCTATATCATCCACAACAAATTGAATTTGCCCGTTTAAATATAACCTATACCATTTTATCAAAGCGTAAATTAATTAAACTTGTTAAAGAAGGTCATGTCAAAGGCTGGGATGATCCAAGAATGCCCACCTTAAGTGGCTTGCGCAGGCGTGGTGTGCCCCCAGAAGCCCTACATGATTTTTGTGAACGCATAGGTATTGCACGGGCTAATTCTACTGTCGAGTTCTCTCTTCTAGAATTTTGCATTAGGGAATATTTAAATAAAAATGCACCTAGATATATGGCGGTGTTACACCCCATAAAAGTGATCATCGAAAATTATGATCCCGAAAAAGTTGAGTATCTAGATATTCCCTTATATCCTGATACGGAAAATCAACAAACCCGCAAGGTGCCCTTTAGACGCGAGTTGTGGATTGAGCAAGATGATTTCCGCGAAAATCCGCCGAAAAAATATCATCGGCTCTCTGTAGGTGCAGAAGTGCGCTTGCGCTTTGCCTACATCATTAAATGCACCAACGCTATTTATGATGCCAATGGTGTGTTGACAGAGTTACGCTGCGAATATGACCCCTTAAGTACAGGGGGCAACCCAGCTGATGGCCGCAAAATCAAAGGTACAATTCATTGGGTGGCAGCTCAAGATGCCATAGAAGCCAAAATTAGGCTCTACGAGCATTTATTTAATGTGCCAAACCCCGATGAAATGCTAACAGATGAGAATTTAGCAAGTTGCTTAAATCCTAACTCTTTACAAGAGGTCACAGGTTTGATAGAACCAGCTCTTGCAAAGCTTGCTAATCATTCAAGTGTACAGTTTGAAAGATTGGGCTATTTTAGCAAAGATCCTGATTCACGAGAGGGTCAACCAGTCTTTAATCGCACCGTAACCTTACGTGATTCCTGGAAACAGTGATTCAAGATATCATTTGACAGGCAAGAAGTTTTGCCCTATTATATATTCATGGGATGTTAACTCAGTAGGAAGAGTAACTGCCTTTTAAGCAGTGAGTCGCAGGTTCGATCCCCGCACATCCCACCACTTATTTTGAGTATCCCACATGAGCTAGACATAATGGCACCCCATAATGTGCTGGGAGTTGCTTGAAAGCATATCGCAAGCCATATGCGCTTGTCTATTTTAAAGCTCTGACATATTTCTATTAACTCTCCCTGATAGCATTTTGCATTAGGGAGAGTTTTTTTTTCTTGTAAATAAATTCTACGCAAGAGCAGACCAGCGAAGAAAAAGGCACAGAAGAAGATAGCACACAAGCTTCCGCTGATGATCAAGAAGTGCCTCGTCTCAAGAATTTAGCGAAGACAGTGAGACACATGATAGTCTTGACGAAGAAATTACAGAGAATCTCAAAGAGAACTCTTGTCAGTCAGATGGTATTTCATCGTATATACATATGCTTATGCATAAGCAGTCATCTCATGCCGTATGTGACAACCAGCAAAGAGTACGATGATAATATGTGCACAAATTACATGCCGAACGGACGCAGAAGACTCTTTGCGTGTTCCCTTAAAGACCTATGTCACTTACTCTGCTACTGGAATAAACAAGCAGAACGAATGAAAAAGGAAGGTTTTGAACTGGTGACAAATTGTTACCGGTTGAAAATGCTCGCAGCAGATGGAAAAATGCGCCTTACCGATGTCGCAGACATGGAAAGAATTAGTCTTTTAGCATCATAGCTAGATAAATCCGCAAAAAGACATTTCTCGCGTTTTCTAACCAATGTGCTAAGTTTACCTTGTAGGTAAACTACTTTAGGAGATAGTGCATTGGACATCCGCTATGCGAACCGCAAAATCGAAGTCGTATGCACAAATGCACAGGCCGCGCTGAAAGCACACGGGCAGGCAATGGCCCAAAAAATTCATATGCGCATAGATCAGTTGCAGGCGGCGGATTCTATTGACGACCTGATTCAGTGCCACATAGGGAAATGTCACAAACTTAAAGGTGACAGGGAAGGCTTGTGCTGTTGCCTTAAAGACTATAAAACTTTAAAAAACTTGACAAATCGTTTTTTTAATATATTTTTTTGGTGGGATTCTATATGAAAGAACGATTTTATTCATTGCGTGAATTTCGTCAAATTTTAGGAGTTACTGCACAAACAATTCGTAATTGGGATTATTCAGGAAAA